>JAGWBT010000052.1 GCA_021295755.1 Candidatus Poribacteria bacterium | reverse complement strand
TCTTCGGATGGCTAACCTTGCTGATAGCACAATTCACGCGCCTGAAGGACAAAAGAATCCCCGTCATTTAGGGCGGGGAGTATGTCAATCTTTAGATACAATATCAGTTTTGAATTCGACTTTTGTGACAATCGTGGGGGCGCTTTCCTTATGGCGCTTGAGTGCATACTGGTCTTCGAGAAATTTCATAACTGACCGACGATTTGCATATTGGTCTTCAGGTATGATTCTTAACAATGCCTCTGCTATGGAAATCGCATCATCAGGTGTCGCGGTGCCAGCCTCCGAACGCGCTAGCACTTCAGCTACGACATCAACATCTTCTGAATCACCGTACGCCGATTTCAATAAATCGGGAAAACTTGAAATATCGCGTTTAAGATGTGTATAGGCGACCCCCTCAACGGGTTCGTCTGAAACAAGGTCCGGTAACTCAACCTCTGAGAGCAAAAGTCCGTCGATTTCCCAATCAAATTCCCACATGTCCGTCTCGTCAAGCCATAGCTCCTCGGGTTCCATGTCAAGCCCGTTGAGTTCTGACATTTGGTATTCCAATCGTTCAGTCTCCACTGTCATTGAAGGTGTTAGGTGGACGGAGCGTTCAGTTGTAGCTATATCTCTTGGTGAAACACGCTCTGGAGAAGCGGTTAATGCGGATAGTTCCTCAAGCGACGCCTTAAAACGTCTCAAATCCCACTGCAAGTAGGCAAAAAATCCAGCACCAATTAAGATCGACAAGATAAGTACACCACCAATCACTTTGAAGGTATATTGCGTGTTCATGCTATTCTCCTTTCAGATATGAGGAAAAGTTAAAATCGAAATCTACTTCAGTGGTTTCAGGGCTGCCGCCTTGGCTCTCAATCATTTTGATAAGTAGATCAATCTGTCTCATACCCAATTGATACTCTTGTTTTTCTTTGGTGTATGTTTCGGCATCTAGATTTGACAATAGTTGAAATTCCAATTCCCAATAACGTTTCACATCCAGAATGAGTCCTTTTTTATCTCGGTACAAACGGAAAAAGAGTTCACTCCATTCATCGGCGAGGGGATGGGATCCGAACCGTATTTTGGCAATTTCGGCAATTGTGGCGTGTGCCGCTTCGATATCTGTTGAGAGAAGCGACTGAAACGCAGTTAGATGCTGCAATGCCTCATTGCTCCAGCCGTGATCTTCGGCGGTTTTGGCGTTCCTATCTCCTACACGCTGAGGTCTTTGCTGTGGATTTCCCTCCAATTCGGTCGTCTGCAAATCCGCCTCCATCCTACTGTCATCATCTGTGGAATTGTGGGTATCGCTCCTATGTATGTGATTCTGCTGTGGGTTTGGATCCGATTCACTTGACGGACTGAAAAAGGCACACCCCATAATAAACAACGGCAAACAGATTAGGCTAACTATTACAAATCGCATCTTTTCTCCTCCATTTTTACAGACTTTGCAGCGCAAATACTACCACTTCTTCACATTGATGTTTCCATCTGTGGTTCGCAATTTGACTTTTGCTGATCCACCGTCGCCAATTTTGCCGGCGAGCTGCTTTTCTGATTTATCGGTGAAGGGAATAGGGAAATCCGAGAGCACTCGCCCCTTACTCGTTTTTGCGTCAATTTGACCGGAGAAATTCCCGGATAGCTTCAAATCAATTGAACCATTGGTTGTATGCAGGTTCGCGCTAACGCCAGCCGGACATTGAATTTCATAGGCAACACTAACATCGACACCTTTTGGTGGTTTGGGATGTTTTTTATAAATTTTTATTTCTTTTCCATCTCGCTCGGCGTAAACATGAACCTTTTTTGCAAATGCCTCTGCACCCGCTATGCCGCGCGCACGTACCTTTTTGGAAGCACGGACAATCACTTCATCCCGGACAGAATCTTCAAACGTAATCGCGCCGTTGGTAGTCTCTGCAGAGATGACCGAGATGTCTGTACCTTCAAACCTCCAATCCAATTCCTCCAATACACTTCTCTCGATATGTAGTCCGAATCCCCTATTCCGGTCCTCTACATCTACATCAAAATTGTGCATACCTATATCTAAATTACCAAGATCGTCGACATCCAAACTGTCTAACAATTCGCCAATCTGTTCCGGGTTAATCCGTCCGAAGACATTCACGAAGATCGTCTGCTCAGTCTCTGCTATCATAATGAAAAGCCCATTTATAATATCCTGATCGAAAAGGGTGTGCACCTCAAAAGTTTCATCGTCTTCCTTGACTTTGGCGATGACTTCCCAACCTTCTTCTTTCAGCTTATTTTTATAATAACGGCTGACTTCGCCAAAATCTGTATCGCCGCTACGGTAGCCACGCACATATACTCCTTCCAACATCTCAAGCAATTTAGCTGCTTCCTGATCGTTCTTCGCTGCTTTGGCAACGAGCCTAATCAGTTTCCCGCTCAAATTAATCTCGATGTTCGGTTCTGAGGTTTTCGGGAAATCAAAGGCGATGTGTCCTCTGATATTGGTTTCCTCTTGTGCTTCAGCGACACTGCTTCTAATAATGATGAGAAGGCCTGATAGAAGCACAATGGGCCAGATAAGGTTTCTGTAGTATTTCATTATTGATCTATCTCCTTCCAATTGATTTTATTGAATATCGCAAGGCTTTTATAAATCATCTGTGAAAAGCGGTTATTCGTAGTGGTGTTAATCTCATCTAGTGTAAACAGTAATGCCCTACGTGGTACCATCATTACTTCGTTAGAAGGAAGTCCCTCATAAAGGGCAAACTCCGTTTTTTGCATCGCGTAGTGCACGGTGCTCAAGGCATAACTGAGTTCATGGGTAGCCTGTTCAATTTGTAAAGATTGCTGATGCTGCTGGTATGCGCCGAATGTCACGAGGATAATGAAACTAGCGGCTACGGCTCCAACTGCAACCGGGCGAAAGGACAACCCACGTAGTACCTGCTTCAATGAATCAAACCACCCCTGAGCAGCGGGCTTTGGATGAGATTGAACGTAGGCAGCAACTTGATTAAAGACCTCGGCAGGTGGTTGAGGTTTCGGCAATTCTTGCACCGCTTCGCCAATCTCAAGCGCGAAGTCCAACTCATTTTGACAATCCTGACATGTAGCTAAATGTATTTCAATTGCTGCTTGAGTGTCTGTGTTCAGTTCACCGGCAAGGTACTCTTCCAAAACCGAATGCACGTATTCACAACGTATTGTTTGTGTTGTCGAATGTCGTTGCATTGAGCTATCTCCCCATAAGGTTACCTAGTATGTCCCGCAATTTCTTTTTTGCCCGAAACATGTTTGATTTCACAGTGCCGACGGGTTGATTGAGCGTTTCTGCAATAACTTCAAAACTTAGCCCTTCTATTTCCCGCATAATCACGACCGTGCGAAAATGGAGGGGGAGTTGAGCGATTGCCTGTCGTACCAACTGCTGACGTTCCCGCCTGATGTAGAGTTCTTCCGGCGATAGATTTGATGATTCAGATGATGTGCCTTCGCGCTGATGGTGGACTAACGTTTCAATTTCTTCAGTGTCCCCCATCGTCAGCGGCACCTGAAATCTGCGCCGACGTAACAGGTCAATACATAAATTATTGGCGCATTTGAGCAACCACGATTGGATTGTCTCAAGGCGTAATTCAGCGTTGGAATTCCACGCTTTGATGAAAGTCTCCTGAGTCACGTCTTTCGCGTCATCTGGGCTATTGAGCAGGTACAGCGCGTGTTGGTAGACTTGTGCTTGATACTGCTTGACGAGATCAAGAAATACCTCCTCTGACATATCGTGACTCCATGAGTTTTCGTTGAGTTGTCCTTACTACGAATGGCACGACAAAAAGTTGCATCAAAGTTTGAAAAATTAATAAATTATGAGATTAGTGGTCTGAGCAAAAAGATGTATCAACATTCCAAAGATAGAAAACCTTCTTGACAATTAGTTATCATCATAATATACTTAGCGGCACATATCAACCGGTCAGAAATTTACAACTGCCCTTGTCCGATAGGAACGCGATTAAACGAACACACTGATAAAAGTTTTGCAGTCCTTATGAATATCCAATATCAAATCACGGATCTCAAACTTGTCCACCCTTTTAAGATTGCCCGGCGAGCCGTCGATGAATTCCGCCAAGTGATTTCTGTGGAGATTGATGGTGGACTTGGTGAGGCGGCTCCCGCGCGCTTCTACGGCGAAACTGTCGAAACGGTTCAAGTCGCATTTGACATCCTTGATACAGGCCTTGATGGAGATCTCGACGCGATTGAAAGCGTCATGTCGGAGCTTGAATCGGTTCTCGGCCGTCATTACGCTGCAAAGTCCGCTATCGACATGGCGCTGCACGACCGGCTTGGGAAAAAATTGGGTGTGCCGCTTTATCGACTTTGGGGACTCGATCCGAAGGGGGCACCGCTTACTACCTTCACAATTGGGATTGATGAGCCGGAGATAATGCAGCAAAAGGTGCGTGAAGCGGAGACGTATCCCCTCCTCAAGGTCAAACTCGGCACCGATCGTGATTTAGAGCTCATCCGTGCACTCCGTGAGGTCACGGATAAGCCGATCTATGTGGATGCCAACACGGCGTGGACACCGAAAGAAGCGGTCCGTAAGATTCGTGAGCTCGTTCCTTACGGTGTTGAACTGATCGAGCAACCCACAAAGCCGGACGATCTGGAGGGGTTAAAGTTTGTCCGTGAGCACTCGGAGCTCCCGATTTTCGCCGATGAAAGCGTGAAACGCGCCGCCGATATACCTTCGCTGGTCGGGTGCGTCGATGGCGTTAATATTAAGTTGGTCAAATGCGGTGGTCTGCTTGAAGCGATGCGAATCATCCACATTGCGCGAGCGCATGGACTGCAAGTGATGATTGGTTGTATGATAGAAAGCTCCCTAGGCATTACAGCAGCAGCACATCTCACACCGCTTGTGGATTACGCGGATCTGGACGGACATCTACTGGTTGCGAATGATCCATATCGTGGCGTAACACTTGAGAAAGGTAAACTGATCTTACCCGACCTGCCCGGAATTGGAGTTGTTCCCGTTGAGGGTTAGGTCCGTTGAGAAATGATGTCCATACCAGCGTATCCATATCTGAGATCAGCTTTCAGGAGAACTGCATGAGCAAAGCCCAGTTATTGAGAGATCATAAAATCGGGAATATTAATAATTTATATTGGAACTTATCAACACCTACCCTATATGAAGAAGCCCTCAGGCGGGGCGAAGGGCAAATTGCTCAATTTGGTCCTTTTATCGTCGAAACCCTACCCCACACAGGCCGTTCACCCAACGACAAATTTATCGTTGAACACTCGTCCAATCGAGATAAAATCTCGTGGGGCAAAGTGAATCGTCCCATCTCCGAAGAGCACTTTGATCGCGTGTATAATCACATGCTAACCTACATCCAGGGGCGTGATGTCTTTGTTCAAGATTGCTATGCCGGTGCTGACCCCCAGCATCGTATCACCGTTCGTGCCATCACCGAATATGCGTGGCACAGCCTGTTTACGCAAAGTCTCCTCATTCCCGCCGACAAGTTGTCCCTAGACCATTCACCTGATTTTACCATTATTGATTTCCCGGGACTTCACGCCAATCCTGAGTTACACGGCACTAACTCAGAGACCTTTATCCTTGTAAATTTTGAGCGAAATTTGGTGCTTATTGGTGGGACGAGGTACGCTGGAGAGATAAAGAAATCGGCTTTCACATACCTGAACTATCTATTACCGAGTCAGGGTGTGCTGCCTATGCACTGTTCAGCGAACCTTGGACCTGATGGAGACGTTGCCCTTTTCTTCGGACTGTCCGGAACAGGAAAAACAACGCTCTCCTCTGCACCGGGGAGACAACTCATCGGTGATGACGAGCACGGTTGGAGCGATCGCGGCGTTTTCAACTTTGAGGGCGGCTGCTATGCGAAAACGATTAACCTTTCCAAAGAAGCGGAGCCAGAGATTTACGCCTGTACCCATAAGTTTGGGACGGTGTTAGAAAACGTCATTCTCGATCCGGTAATCCGGCGGATTGACCTCGATGATGATTCATTAACCGAAAATACACGTGCGGGATACCCAATTACTCACCTCGATAATATTGTTCCGGAGGGTGTCGGTGGCCATCCGAAGAACCTGATTATGCTTACATGCGATGCGTTTGGGGTGATGCCTCCCGTTGCCAAATTAACGACCGAACAAGCGATGTACCATTTCCTTTCAGGGTATACTGCGAAAGTTGCTGGCACTGAACAGGGATTGGGAGATCGCCCTGAAGCGACCTTCAGTCACTGCTTTGGTGACCCATTTATGCCTCTTGATCCTGCTGTATATGCCAGCATGCTTGGTAAAAAGATAAATCAGCATCAGGTGGATTGTTGGTTGATAAACACTGGGTGGAGTGGTGGTGCCTACGGCGAAGGTGCTCGAATGAAAATCGGTTACACCCGCGCTATCGTTGACGCAGTTTTGAAGGGTAAGTTGGCGGATGTCCCAACAGAGCCGGATCCGATTTTCAGATTCCATGTCCCAATTGCTTGTGAAGGTGTGCCGCCTGAAGTCCTCAAACCGCGTAACACATGGAAAGATGGTGCGGCTTACGACCGCCAAGCGCGAGAGCTTGCTAAGATGTTTTCGGAAAACTTTGAGCAATTTGCCGATAGCGCGACAGAGGCTGTCCGAGCGTCAGGTCCCAAAATCTAATTGATTACACAATTTGTGATTGTAGATCTGTTTCACGCATCATACAGCAAAGGATCTTAAAATGGCTGGAAATCGATTTGCGATTGTCACGGGTGGTACTGGTGCGTTGGGAACGGTCGTCACGGAAGCCCTGCTCAAGGAAGGTTATCAAGTTGCGGTGCCTTACACTTCTGATCGCAATGTCGAGCCATTTGAGCGTCAGATTGGTTCCCTTAAAGCGCAAGTAACATTGGTTCGCACGGACCTGACAGTTGAAACCGAAGTCCAAAATTTCGTTCAAACTACATTGGACAAATTTGGTCAAATTGACGTTTTGGTGAACACGATTGGTGGCTTTGTCGGCGGCATACCAGTTGCCGAACTGGCTGAGGAACGATGGGATTTCATGATGGATCTGAACCTGAAATCGATCTTTCTCTGCTGCAAAGCGGTTCTACCGTATATGATTGAGCGGAAGTGTGGAAAAATTGTAAACACCTCTGCACGTGCAGGACTAAGTGGGATTGCTGGACTGAGTGCCTATTCCGTCTCCAAAAACGGGGTGCGAATTCTCACAGAATCGATTGCGGAGGAGGTCAAAGACTTGGGGATTAATGTCAATTCCCTATTGGTAAGCATCATTGATACACCTGCGAACCGTGAAGGGATGCCCGACGAAGACCACTCCCGTTGGGTCTCCCCCGACGACATCGCCAAAGTCATCCTATTCCTTATTTCCGACGCTGCCGCTATCATCAACGGTGCAGCGATCCCTGTCTATGGCAGAGCGTAGTTGACGATAAAGGAGAAAAATGCAACGACGAAACTTGCTCATATGGTTATCCATTTTCTGGATGCTGAGTCTGCTGATCTACGGTTGTGATAATCAGAAAAGCGGGGACAAACAATCGTCTGCCCAAAGGGGGGGCGGTCAGGACAGCCAACCGGAGAAAAAGCAGATATGGCTTTCTATCCTCGGTGGAGCGGTCGGCGGGACGTTTTCACCATTTGCAGGTGGAATTGGTACCGTCGTTTCAAAAGCGGAACCCTCCATCAGAATCTCCGTAGAAGCGTCCGCTGGATCCATTGAAAATGTACGTCGCGTCAACAGTGGTGGGGACTACTTGGGTGTTGCGTTTGCCTCCGATGTCTATCTCGGCTATCATGGGCAAGAGGTATTTGCCAAAGAGGGACAAAAAGAAAATATCCGAGTGTTAACCCTGCTTTACATCGCTTACAATCAATTTGTCACATTGGCGGACAGCGATGTGCATCAATTTGAGGATATTGTCGGGAAGAAGGTTGCGATGGGGGCTGCGGGATCCGGCTCCGCACAGACACTGGAACGGCTCGCGAAACTTGCTGGAATTCACGGCAAGTTCTCACCGGTTTATAAGGGAGGAACCGCAGGGGCGGATGCCCTCCGCGATGGACAGGTGAGCGGTTTTCAATGGCTTGTCAATGCGCCCAATTCCGCCATCATTTACGTCTCCGAAATCAAATCTGTCCGGCTAATTGACTTCGACGCACCCGCCAAAAAGTACGGATTTTACGAGAAGTATCCCTTCTATCTGCCCGGTAAACTGCCTGAGAATGCGTACAAAGACGTCCAACCGGTGAATACATTCCTGATGCCAACCGTCCTCATCGCACACAAAGACATCAGCGAGGAAACAGTTTACACTATCCTACAGCGTATGTACAATCAAGCGGGACATCAAACGCTAGTAACCACCATCCCTGCAGCGAAGGATATGACGCTCGAAAATGCACCGAAGGCGTTTGTCATTCCGCTGCACCGTGGGGCATATCGATTTTGGAAAGAACGGGGAGTTGAGATTCCAGAAACGGCGCAAGTTATAGATTAAATCCTCCCACTGTCAATTGTGAGTGTCTCTACGGACGCACGCTAACAATTGTGGATGTAACTTGCCATTCGTCGCTAAAATCCCGCGGTTGGTAGTCATCCGTCTTCCCTGCGAGAAATCAAGTGCGCGTCCATCGACATCCGTTACTACCCCACCTGCCTCCTCCACTACAATCAGGCCAGCGGCGTGATCCCAAATACACTCACGGTAATCCGGCGTCGCCGGGTTTGGCAGGCGAATATAGACAGACGCTTCACCCCGTGCAAGCACGCCATACTTCCCCTGCCCGTCCATCCGGATCGGCGGTTCAGTGATACCGACCTGCCGTGCGATTTGTGCGTGAGCGTCAAGGTCGCTGTGGGTAGATTCAACGCTCTCCGCGAAACGGTGTGTTGCCTGAGAGATACAGATCTGTTCTGAGGATTGCCCGTCCAGCGAAAGCATCTGCGTGCCTCCACCTCTTGATGCGACGAAAAGACAACCGCATTGCGTCTGCGGATCGCCCAAGTTCTGCGGTAGATTCGGGCACCCCAACACCCCAAGTTTTACCTCTCCATTAACAATCAACGCCAATGCGATGGCATATTGATCTCCCCGCAAAAATCCTTTTGTACCATCAATCGGGTCCAGCGTCCAGAAGCGTTCTCCCACTTCTCCGTCGCCCAGATCAATCCAATCGCGGACTGTTTGGTCTGAAGGTATTCCAGCGGCAAAACGATTGACGTATCCGGTCACCCGCTGCATAAGTTGAGGGTTTTCCTGTAACGCTTGAGAATCCTCTTCGGCGACAATGGCATCTTCTGGAAATGCCTCAGCAATGGCTTGACAAATTAATGCCTGAGAACCGAAGTCTGCCACTGTTACGGGACTTCGATCCGCTTTCTCCACCGCATCCGTCTTCAGCATATCAGTCTGTACCTGCTGGCACAGCTGCGCTGCGCTAAATACCGCACTCATTGCGGTTCGTTTCTCTAATACCATAGGGCTATAACCTGATGTTTAATTTTTTGGTCCTGTCAAAGGAAAGTGCAAAGCGCGATGGAGGTGAAACGTAATGCGTAAAACGTGAAAAATGAACTAGGGAACTTATGAACTCAATCGGTTTCCATTGCACAATTTCTTAGCGTGGTCTATTTGCTCAACCTTCGTAGTCAAGGGTACGACGCAAAATGCTGCGATGTCCGAGATTATTTTCGATGTGGTAGATGACGGTGTATGTCCCCGCTGCAGATCGAAACTGGTTGACATCAATAGTGGGGGTGAACCGCACAACCTCTGAGCCGTCATTCGGGATATCAAGGCGTTCTGAAAAGGGACCGTAGCAGCGTTCACCTAACGGATTGAGCACTTTCCATGTGACTTCAAGCCACGTTGGACGTGCGTCACGACGGAGGTAAACGACAACCTCATCCCTTTCTAGTCCATCTTTGTTGAAACCAAGGACGCCCAGTTCTGAAAGCATTTTGGCTGTAAGTGTTCGTGGGATATGTTCCAAATAGCCTCTGCCGGGGATAGCTCGCCAAGTGCCACCTGTTGCCCAAGCAAGCTGTTTGATAGGGAGGAAATTCAATCCGATGACATCAACGCGAACACCTTGGTGCTGTAGTGTTTCGATAACCCCATCTTGGCTATATTCGGATCTGCCGTCGTAATCTGCATCGTGGAAGGCTCCATCGCTCACAAGGACGAAAAATCGTTGGGTATTGCGTCGAAATTTGATTCTGTGTAGTGCAGCCATTAACGCATCTAATCCTGATTCGGCGAGATCTCCACCGCCTTCGAACTTAATCTTGTAAAGCCAATTTTTGAATTTACCGTGATCTGTTGTAACCCCCTGAACCTTTGGCTTTTTTTCTGTGACATCAGCGAATGTTACCAAGCCAAAGGCTGCATCGCGGCCGGCGCGTATAAAATGCTCAAAGAAGAGGTCAATATACGCGCGAACCCCTCGAACGTTGTCCTCCATGCTCCCAGTTTTGTCGATAACAAAGACCAGATCGACCTCCTGAACGATTGCTGCATTTGCCAGATTTCGAGCGAGTTCAGTCATCATCTTAATGTAGTTGTCCTCCGCAGAGGTGCCCGAAGGGATGCTACCGCCCGAATTGCCGATAGGCATTCCGTCAAGTGTCTCGCCTCTTCTTCGTCCAACGCGTAACTTCGCTACACCGATCTCAGGAGAGCTTTCTGATAGATGACCGCCTCCTTCAGCTACATTGATATGCTGATCTGCCGCCAGAGGCGCTCCATTTTCTGAAGTCTCTCTTGGCAGATCCACTGCTGTCATGGTGAGTGCTTTGGAATCTGGATGCGTTTTTGCGGATAGCTGTGGCTGGGAAATAGGCCCAGCACTATCCCGAGTTGGAGGTGAATCAACTTTCGATCCAATCGCTGTCCGTTGATCTGTTTTGAGTGTATCAACAGTCAGCCAATCAGTCGTAAGTGCAGGTTTTGGCTTAGGAGTGAGGACTTCCGCAACAGTCCCAATGGAATCAGGGTTCACAGCAGCTTTCACGGGTTCAGGGGGCGGAGGCTCAACCGGCTTGGGTGGACGAGCCTCCGTACGTTGAAAGTGGGTGATGTCAACCAGAACGGCGTTATCGGACGGAGGGAGTAGCTGCTGCTTAATCGGTAAATACACCAAAATTGCCGCAACAACAAGGTGAATGACGAGCGAGTAGATAAAGGCTCGACGAGTATTTCTGCGACGTAACATAGAATCACCTACTTTTGTGGATTAAGGGGTTTGGAACCCCCATAGAGCCCTCTCATCTTTAGGTTGAAGAAGCTGACTTCGCAATCCGAATCCCAACGTTATGTACCATTTCTATCGGCTCATACGCTGCACGGTTTGCACATCGCGCAGCGAATTGACCCCGCGGCACCCACGAACCGCCCCGGATGACCTTGCGCCTGCCTTCGGCTGGACCGAATGGATTTTGCGCTGGCGCATATCGATAAGTCTCCGGGTGAAACCAGTCTATGCACCACTCGTAAACATTCCCGCCCATGTTATAGCATCCATAGGGGCTAACGCCCTCCGGATAGCTGTCAACCGGCGTTGTTCGTTTAAGGCGGCTTTCGGACGAATTCGTTTTGGCTAGATCCCATTCGTTTCCCCACGGATACTCTCGTCCATCGGTGCCTCGCGCTGCTTTTTCCCACTCCGCTTCTGTTGGTAGGCGATACGCTTCGCCCCCCAATTCATTAAGATAGCGCAGAAACTCCCGTGCGTCATACCAACTGACGCCAACCACAGGACAATCTGGCGCATTGAAGCGCGAATCGGCATGAAAACGCGGTAGATAATAGCCTGTATCTTCTACGAATTGTACATATTGGGCGTTAGTCACGGGGAACTTACCAATATAGTAGGCATTGAGCGTCACCGTGCGCTGTGGCTCCTCATGGTCAGTTTTGCGTAATCCTGTCGGAAGCGTCCCCATGAGGAAGGATCCTTCGGGGATATAGACCAATGAGTAGTTTAGCGGATAGATTGTAATTTCTTGCGGGGTTGACATCGAAAGTAATTAATCCTTAAAACGATTCAAATGATTACGGACTATCTTCAAGCAGTTGTTGTACCCTTGAGTTGTCAGGTGCTTGCTCCTGAATACACCGAATCACCTCCTTCATATTTTTGTCCGATTTCTTTTTTTCAAATGCTTTTGAAAGATAAATACCGGTGTTAATAAGAGTCGTTTTAAGTTTCACATCGTCGGTGGTAAGGTCTAATGCAGCGCGGTATTTGGCTTTCGCTTTGAGATGTTCACCGCGGCCGATTAAGCAATGGACAAGGCTGTTTTTCACAAGCGCGAGGCTATCCCTTGCTATTTGGGAATTGTTGACGTTGACAAGGTATGCCTCCAACTGCGATTCGATACTCAGAAGATTCTGGTAAGCAACCTTGTTCTGTGGGTCGTCAGCGAGGGCCGTATCAAAAGCCTGCAACGCTTTCAGGGATTGCTTTTTCTTTAAATACAGATATCCAATCGTATTATAGATCCCTGCCCCCCGATCGGATTCCGGGATATTTTCAAACGCCTTGAGCGCGGCCGTATATTCCTTTCGGTTCAGAAAATCATTCCCGCGTTGAATCTGAAGATTAACTAACCCCGTTTTGGCTTGAAGGTTATCCGGCTCCATCTCCAGAATTTCCTCAAACGTCCGCCCCGCACTGTCGAAATCCTTTGCACGAGCGTAGACATACGCGATGCTCAAGCGAAGGTTGATGTGCGCCGGGGCTAACGCAAGTCCCTTTTCAAGTTGTGCAATCGCTTGGTCGTAACGCTTTTGGTGGTCGAGTACCTGACCGTATTTATGATAGGCCGTGATCAGATTGTTCCGCGCTTGTGGGTTCTCGGTATCGGTAGTGAAAGCCGAATTAAATTCGTGGATTGCCTGCCGATAATCCTGCTTTTGAAAATATAAGTCCCCTAGCAGATTGTGGGCATCAATGGCACCTGAATCAAACTCAAGGAGTTCACGATAGGCTTCGATTGCCAAATCTAAATTTCCTTGTTCGCGGAGTGTGTTCGCCCGTTTCCGGTACAAATCCGTGAGATTGGGTTTCACACTGGCGAGGTCGGGCATCAATTGACGGGCCTGCTGATAGGCGTCAATCGCCTCTTCCCAACGTTGGGATTGAGTCAACTGCACTCCGAGATTATTGTAGGACCGGGCGAGGTTTTGCTTGGCATCTATGTCGCCGGGATTAAATTGCAATGCTTTTTTGTACTCTGCGATTGCATTTTGATAGTCCCCGCTTCTTGCATACATCACCCCTGTCAGATTATACAGTGTTAAATCTGTCGGGTCAAGTTGCAATGCCTGTGAAAAAAACGCAGTTGCTGCGGGATAATTTTCATCCGCTAGTGCAGAGATGCCCTGTTCACGATAGAGTTGGTGTAGATTATTTTTAGCTGGCTGATAGCGCGGATTAATCTGGAGTGCGCGCTTGAAGGTTGTAACGGCTTCGTCAATTCGCTGACTTTGATAGTACATTACGCCAGCGGTGTTATACCCCTCTGGCGAGGCGTCCTGATTGAGCATCTTTTGAAGCTGGACAAGTGCTTCGTCTGTACGTCCGCTTTTCTGGTAGGCCTGGAGGAGTTTTTCGTTGGCTTGCTGAAAGTCCGGGGCAAGTGCCAAACAGGCTTTGAAATTTGCAATCGCTGTATCTACGTTGCCTTTATCGAAGTGAACGGTGCCGAGGAGATAGTGGCTTTGAAGGTGTTTTGGGTTGGCCTCAATCTGTGCTTTGAGCACCGCAGTTGCAGCTTCATGTTGAGGGGTGTGGAGCGGAGTCGCATAGACTTTGTGCAGCGTTGTTTTATCTCGATCGGTTGGGCGCTGTGCCGTTGCTGCAAAGAAGAGCACATCCGCAGAATCTGGAGCATGGCCCCAAAGTCCTATTGCGTGCCCCAGTTCATGGAGACAAACGGTTTGCATCTTTTCGGGCGAAAGCAGTGCCGCCGAACTGCTTTCTCGCAAAGCTAAAACTATGTCTACCTCGAAATCGGTCGCCGAGAGACGGGTGAGCTCCGTCTTGCCGAGTGCAGTATCGGTGATTTGCGTTAATCCACTCCGCTGCCATCGCACGCGAATGTCTGCGTCTGTCACTACCTCTTGGAATTGTAGCTGCCCATCAGCGGCGGCTTCCCATTCGCGCATGGCATAACGGAAACTTTCCAGATACGTTTCAACCCCCTCAATCCCCGTAGGCACGGGTGCTATATGAACGCGGATTGGGGTTTGGGTGAAACGAGTAATCTTCCCGTCGGAGAAGACTGTAATATGATTAAAGTAGTCATCCGCCGCAGGAACAAGGTCGGTAATCAGAAGCAATATCAGGATTGGGAGAATGAAGACGATGTATTGACTTTTCATATGATATTTAGATGTCAAGATGTGAATCTCGACCAATAGGTTATTTGCCGGTATGGAACCGGCCACAAGGGGCGGGCAAGTCGCTCCCGATGAAACATCGAGGATTCAAAGCAATTTGGATCCCGATAGATCGGGATGCTCGAAACGGCATCGGGAGATGCCCGACCTACGAGTATAGTTTGGATTTCACGGGGCCCGTTCAACCTAGCCGGCGTGCTGTCAAGTGTCTACATGCCCTAACAATGCTATACATTGTTCAAAACATTATAACACCAGTCTGTGGACTGGGACAAGTGGTTTTTCAAGGTTAACTCCCTATTATCTGGGAGGTGCTCATAAATCAAGCGACACCCCGTTCCGAGAGGCTTGGATAGACACGACCGGCAGACCTCAACACGCCCTAGCAACCAAAACTTAACATCACCGTTCCGCCTTGAGCCGTCGCCACAGGGTGGTACGGCTAATGCCTAGACGTTTCGCAGCCAACTTCGGTTTGCCATCACACTGTTCTAAAACCCGTTGAATCAATTCCCGCTCCAGTGCGGCGAGGGGATTTTCGCCCATCAGCGCTAGCGTTACAATGTCGTCCTTAGGCGCGATTAGCTCTGTGGGTAGATGTTTCTTTTCGATGCGCTCGCCTGGACACTTGACGAAAGCATGCTCAATGATATTTTCTAACTGTCGCACATTGCCGGGATACGGGTATTCCATCAGAATATCTAATGTTTCAGGAGAAACGTCCTGAATAAACTTCTGGGTGTGTCGATTGAATTTTTGGATAAAGTGCTCAATCAGAAGGGGAATATCATCCCGTCTTTCCCGCAGCGGCGGTAGCTGAATCGGCACGATGTTCAGCCGGTAATAGAGATCTTCCCGAAAATTCGCTGATTGAATTGCGGTTTTCAGATCGCGATTGCTCGCAGCGATGATTCGCACGTCTACCTTCTGCGTATGAGATGACCCGACCTTTTCAAACGATCCCTCCTGCAAGACTCTCAGCAGCTTTACCTGCATGGCAGGGCTTAGGTCTCCGATTTCGTCCAGAAAAATCGTCCCTTTGTCCGCTATCTCAAACCGTCCCTGTCGAGTGGTTGTTGCGCCCGTATATGCTCCTTTTACGTGGCCAAACAACTCACTTTCGAGGAGACTCTCTGTCAACGCCCCACAGTTGACACTCACAAACGCTTTGTCCGTCCTTTCACTCTGATGGTGAATCGCTTTGGCGACTAACTCTTTTCCGGTGCCACTCTCACCCTGAATCAACACAGTCGTTGACATCGGTGCCACTTCCTGAATAAGTTCATAGATTTCCTGCATCTGTCGATTTTTACCGATAAGGTTTTCAAATGTGTAAAGGCTTTTCAATTGTTCGTTGAGTGCTTTTACCTCTGAGAGATTACGGGCGAACCCTTGGATAAACCGTTCCCCGCCGTGCTCAATGCCGACCACCCGCATCCCTAGCGGTAGCATACCCCCATCTCTTTTCGAGAGTTCTGTTTCAAAGGTGATTGGTGTTCCTTGAGGGATAAGTTTCTCCAACAGTTGAGCTATCCGTTGAAATTCTTCGCTCCTCATCAGATTGTGCAATGATAGACTGGCGAGTTCCTGATGTGTGTACCCCAGCCACACACACAGATTTTCATTGACCGTCACAAAGGGCTGAGAGAGAGAGGGACAAATAAAGATTGCATCGTTGGACATCTCAAAAAGGGTACGGTATCTCGCGTTGCTTTGTGCAAGATCGCTGACCCATCGCCCCTTCTCGATCAGGATGGAGAGTTGTCCAGCGATTTGTTTGAGAAACCCAACGTGTGCCTCCGAAAACGCTCGGACAATTGCACTGGTAAAAAATACGACACCAATCGGCTTCCCGCTCACCTTCAGCGGTAGTGTCAGGTTTGAGCGCATGCCTTCTTCAACCATAAGCCGGGTCCAAATACTGGGTCGTTTTTCGAGAACTTCTCGAAAATCATCAATAATTCGTGCCTCTCCTGATTCCAAAACTCCTTCAAGCGTTGATCCGGCAATCCGCGCCGAAAAGCCGTTGTCTAGAACAATCTTGTGGTCAGATTTTGTTTTAACCTGCACTAACCTGCCTGATGACTCGTCAATCAGTGCAATGCCCAAACGACTGTGTGGGACAACATCCTGAAGCCCAACATAGATATTCTCGAACACTTCATCAAGTGTCTTGCCGAGGTTGATTTGTTCAAGAATCTCATAGACCGGATCGGTTGTTTCTTTGCTCTCAGAAGTAACTTTGTCCTGTGGATCCGGTGATTCAGCCTTGGGATCGACAGCGATCCAAATTGCTTCTCCATCAATCTGGAGCGCGTAAGTTTTAACGGCTGGCGTGATAATGGGACAGCCGGTTTTTAGATTATATTTCCATTCGTGCCAGGGACAGGTGATGCTCTCCCCGTCCAAAACGCCTTCTCCAAGTGGCCCGCCCTGATGTGGACATGTGTTATTGATGGCATAAAATTTTCCATTGGTGTTAAATACTGCTACGCGCTCGTCCCCTAGCTTAACCACTTTGCTTTTGCCAGGTTCAATCTCTGATCTTTGTGCAACTTGCATCCATCTCGTCATTTTTTCCTCCCATGCGTGAAACGGGGTGATAACCTTTCTTTTTTTATTTTATCAAGAAATCCTTTAGGTCTAAGACCTAAGCATTTATGCTTGGTATACAGATTGCTTTAGCAAGTTTAATCTT
>JAGWBT010000051.1:23885-44962 GCA_021295755.1 Candidatus Poribacteria bacterium | reverse complement strand
TTGCGCTCAAATCAGCCGTTCATTTCCGTGCAGACTACACGCCAATCGCTCATGAGATTTTGGAGGTAGATACCCCCGGCGTCCATAGCCCGGATCTCTTCTCCTACGATTATCAGAAGGTACGCCGCCCTATTTATCCACTAGATGTAGACGCTGATTTTCGATAAACGTGATCTGTAAAAACTCCTCCTTTTACAATAGACCTCCTTCAAACTCTGGAGATATCACCATGAGAACAGTTCCACACATTGCACGCATCGGGAGTGCAGTTCTCCTTCTGCTCGTTTTGGCAGTTGGTGCAGCACATACCTCACCCGTTGCACTACTCGGCGCATTTGATGAAGAAGTCGAAATCCTTGAGGGACAGCTTGTAAATCCAGGAACCCTCAATGAGCAAAACGTAGTTATCGCAAGGACAGGGGTTGGCAAAGTCAATGCAGCAATGACAGCCACATTGGTCATTGAGCATTTTCGCCCGAATCGAGTCATCTTCACAGGGGTTGCTGGCGGACTCAATCCAGACTTGCAGATCGGAGATATTGTCATCGCGCAAACGACAGCACAACATGATCTGGGCAGATTGGAGTCAGCCGAAATCGAAAACATGGGGACCAAGAATCCTATCAATGGAAAACGAAATCCGGTCTTCTTTCCCGCTGATCCCGGACTCCTACAGATAGCAGCAACCGTTCTGGCGGACATTAAACTCAGCCCATTGCAAACTCCTCAAGGTCAACGACACCCACGAATCATCACGGGAACAGTTGTAACTGGCGATGTGTTTGTGGCTTCTGATGCTAAAAAGACAGACTTACACAAAAATCTTGGCGCAGATGCGGTAGAGATGGAAGGTGCAGCGGTTGCCCAAATCTGCTGGCAACACAATGTCCCTTGCTTGGTCATACGCAGCCTTAGCGATAATGCCGGTGCAAACGCTTCGGAAGATTTTAAGAAATACTACAAAATCGCTGCGCGCAATTCCGCAGCACTCGTCACTCGTATTATCAGCCAACTTCATTCCGAGCAATCGATGCAGCCAAACACGACAATGAATCGCGAACAAACGCAGGACTCCCCTGTATCGCCAAAGCAAAGTGCGCTGACCCCCAATGAGCAGCAATTCCAAGAGACGCTTTCAGGCGTTACGCTCGTTGGCCACTTCACAATCACAGGAGGAGAAGATTCGGACACCCTAAGAGAAGAAAAATATACCATCACAAAAATCACCAAGCTGAGCGACGACTACTGGCTCTTTTTTGCACGCGTTCAGTACGGTGGGCGAGACGTAACCGTGCCCTTGAAGCTTGAGGTCAAATGGGCAGACGACACCCCCATCATCACATTGACAGATCTGGAACTGCCAGGCTTGGGAACCTACACTGCAAGGGTGATAATCTACCGCGGGCAATATGCCGGCACATGGAGCGGTGGCAAATACGGTGGACATTTGTTCGGAGCAATAACCAAGAATACGCCCGAATCAGATGATATTGACTCCCAACAGGACTAGTAACAAATACAGATCTATTATGGTAGGGCGTGTGTGCTACTTGAGTGCTATTCGACTTAACCTAACAGTATGAGGAACTTCGACAGTGCAAATTAAAGGTGATTACACAATTTCCGCCCCGCGTGAAAGGGTCTGGGAATATTTCACGACTCCTGAACTTTTGCAGCAATGTATCCCCGGCTGCGAAGAGTTGAAACCGCTTGGCGACGATAGCTTTGAGGCAACAATCAAAGTAGGTGTTGCGATGATCAAGGGGGTATATCAAGGCTCAGTTAAGATAGAAAACAAAGAACCCCCTTCAGCTTATCGCTTAGGTGTTCAGGGTGAAAGCAAGATTGGATTTGTCAACGGGGCGTGTGATTTCACGCTAGAAGCAGCCGGGGAGAATCAAACATCGGTCAATTTGGTTGGAGAATTAACGGTTGGTGGAAGACTTGCCCGTGTGGGGCAAAGGATCATGGGTAGCGCGTCTAAGATGATGATCAGTAAATTCTTCAGCGAAGTTGAGCAGTTGGCAAAATCTGAAGCGGGCACTTAAGGGATTTGATGGATGTATATGTCAGCATCTTTGCCTCGGTAATCACTCCAAACGATAAAGGCACCGCCCCTGCCGTTGGGGATTGCACGTGGTGCAATCTGGTCCCCATCAGCCGTACATACAGCCACCCCGTTGAATGTCCAGATAGATTTGCCGCTCCCATCAATCCGTTGGGCATAGTTCCCGTAATCCTCGCGAAAATCTTTCCAGTAGATAATTGCGCCTTGTGAGCCATCAGAAACAAGGTGAGGCTCGCGTTGTACACCTGCTGCCACACAGATGGGAATCCCGTTATCCTCCCACATCGGGACACCGTCCGTGCCGATTCGCTGTGCATAAATATCCGCGAAAATATCACGGTCATCCCACCAAGTAACAATTAGTCCACCCTTACCATCGCTGATTCCCTCGGGCTGCTGCTGATTTGACGGGTCATTACAGAAATTGATGCCATCCTCTCGCCAGAGTGTCTTTCCATTTGCATCAATCCGTTGGGCGTAAAGGTCGGCACTACTGAAAATATTCGGATCGTTGCGGTAATCTGACCAGACAACAAACGCTCCCCCCAAACCATCGGCAACAACAAACGGACCTCCCTGATTGCCGGGGGCTATACATACCGGAACCCCACCATCTTCCCAAACCTGTTCGCCCGTGGCTCCCAGCCGTTGTGCAAAGACATTCCAATCCGGCGTACTGATATCCCACCATGCGATGATTGCACCTCCGGCGGTGTCGGTCGTCAAAAACGGATCGTACTGATCGCCCTCACCTTTATAGACAGGTACACCGTTGAGTTCCCAGACAGGTTTTCCATCGCCATCAATCCGTTGGGCATAGATGTCTAAATTGCCGTGCCGGGAATCTTCCCATACGACAATCGCCCCACCTCGACCGTCGGAAATGGCTTTGACATCCTCTTTCAGGAAGGGTACAACGCTGATGGGAACTCCATCTTCACCCCAGAGCAACTTGCCGTTGGCGTCAACCCGCTGGGCGTAGATATCCCGGTTGCGATGGCGAGAATCCCCAAAAACAAGGATGGCACCTTCTCCTGCGTCGGGAACAAGAAGGGGCCAACTTTGGGCATTGGACTGTACGCAGATCGGAATACCATCGTTCTCCCACAGCATCTCACCACTTGCGCTGATCCGTTGCGCGAACACATCCCGATTTCCGTTTCTCACATCACGCCACGCAACAATGATCCCACCGTGGTTATCAGAAATCATGTCGGGAAAATGCTGATCTTCTGCTGCGGTGCAGATTGGTAGATTTTGACTAGTATCCTTTATCCATTCGGCAGGAAGATACTGAAGCGAAACAAACATGAGGAGACAAGAGAAAATGAGAAGACAGCATCCCTGTCGACTCTTCCATTTTTCCATCCCTTCCTCCTATTTGACGAATAATTTGCGTATAATTTGGAGGTCATCAACTGTCATAGATACGGGGAATCAGTATCGAAGTGTAGGTAGGTGGGAGCAAAGGGCGCAGAAACAAGTTTTCCTGATTCGCAAATTCGGCAATTTGCGAATCAGGAAAATCCCTCACTTTGTCATCGTGGTTGGATATTTAGTGATAGTATACGCTTAGTGCGAAGAATGATCAAGAATATAGTTTGTCGGATTCTGCCATTTGTCATCAGCATAAACCCCATAGTGTAAATGGGTGCCGGTGCTTCTACCACTATTTCCTACATAACCGATCACCTCACGACGTTTGATCTCTGTTCCAACTTGGAGACCATCAGCGTAGTTTTTCAAGTGCCCGTATAAGGTCCTCATCTGTGAGTCCGTATGTGCAATCTGAATCATATTACCCAGAGATGGATCTTTTCCGATCTTCTCTATAATGCCATCAGCGGTAGCAATCACAGGTGTGCCCGTAGATGCTGCGATATCCAATCCGTTATGAAATTGGGGTCTTCCTGTCAACGGGTGCGAGCGCCGTCCAAACCCGGAGGAAAACCAATAAGATGGAGTATCGTCCCCCATTGGCGCCAAAATTGGCAAGATCCAAGGCCTCGCAAGTTCCGTTTTCTGGTTGTTTTTTACGTGCTCATAGATTGGTGTAAATTCCCTTTTTATTTCTACAATCCGATTAATTAGGGAACTGTCTGTGGAATCAGCAGTGATTGATGTTGAAACAGGTCGTGCTTCAATGATCGAACTTATTGATTCATCATTGTTCACCGCTTGAGTGCTAGCATCACCACCGCCCTGTCCGAGGATACCTTGCTCTGAGTCAATACCTAAAACACGACGTACCATCCTTGCCATTTTACGGACACCTTGGAGCTCTTTGTCGATTTCCTGAAGCTCTTTCTGGTACTGCTTAATTGCATTTTCAAGTTCCTCTCTACTCGCAACTTCACCTTGTAACTCAGCCTTGTAACGGAGGCCGTATTTTACCCCCGAAGTAGCCATACTGATTATCCAAAAAAACAAAAGACATATAATCAGACCTAGGCATAATGCAAACCAGCGCTTAATGGATAATTGCCGCACTGAATCTTGATTGGATGACATAAATAGAATAGTATATGTGTTTTTCAATGAATTCCCCTCTATATTGTACAAGATTCACATTATAATTGAATTATTGTGTATGAGTGGTGGTAGTATAGCACAGATATCAAAGTAAGGCAAGCATATTATTTTGTGTTTTTGTGTCTTTTTTCGATAAAAAAAATCCGATTCCATTGCCCCGTTTTGGCACCTACGACCTCATGACTTCACGGCTTGGTAATATCTCAATCAGATTCGGGGAAACCAAGTTAGAGGTGATAGCTCAAGTTATACTATAAATCCCCTTATATCAGGGTTAAGAGATATAGATTTACCAACTACGATAGGAAACTATTACTTAGCAATCATGCTAACGAACTCATTACAAAAATCGTTTCATAATTCTCATTTTACTACAAAACACTGATAATTGGAATCGTTTTTCCTTCGCTTTCAATCCAATTTTTAAGAACGTAGCGTCCGGAGTTGTCCACGAATATCTACCTGCACCTTCCAATCTTCCCAACGGGGTAGCATCCACGGACTGAGTTGTGGCTGCCGGACGCCTCCCGCCCACTTCAGCGTGATTCGCTGTTCTTGGGGTTCATATTGAACTCGAAATTTCGCTCCATTCATTGAGAATGTTTGTGGATAACTTTCACTGATTTTCGCGAACGTCCCTTCGTCAATTAGCGTGAACACAAAATCATCTGGAGATAACAGCAGCCAATCCTGCGCGGCTTCAACACCCAAGTCAGTGAGGCGTGAGACCAACCACGCATGAGGTTCCACTCCGGCAGCGTCCCCTTTCATTGCGAGATGGAGATTGTAGGCGTTGATACGCTCTATCAAACATTTTCCTACCTCCGGAAATAAACGTCCTGAAAGGAGAAAAGTGGCAATAGCCTCTCTGAGAAGTGCGCCGGTCAGTGGTTGACGCTCCCTGCCAATCTCTCGGCCGGCGTATACAAAACGCACCTGTCCGATAATTTCATCTGCTACTAAGGTTGGTGCCTCCAAATGAGAAGTTCCTAACCCTGCCTCCTGCAGGTCTGCAAAAGTGCAAGGGAGAGCGGTACGCCCCAAGAGTTGAACACGTGTGTCCTTCGCAAGTCCTTCCTTTTCGAGGACGAGCGCGGCGTGGACTTTTGGGCGAATGAGTGAACTGGAATCTAGGAGCACTTCATCTCGACCATTCCCCCACGCGTCCCCTTTGCGCCGTCGAACATAGGCATAGTCCGGTGATTCCCGCAATAGGTAACGTATGAGTCCAAGTCGATCCGGTTGAATAGGTTCCCGATCCGCATCTAAGGAGGGTGCACCAAAAAGCGATCGAAGTTGGGAGGCAATTCGACGGCACTCCGCGATAGCTGCGCTGTGGAGATGGTGCCGTTTTGGGTTACCGTGCCGTAAAGTCAAAATCAGGGCTGTGGCATCACAATGATTACGCATCAAATCTTTGCGCCGTGCCTCGGAGATAGCATCGATTTCTTCGGGTGAAAGCCGATCCAATTTCCGCCACAACCGCGCAGGACGTTCTAGCGCCGCAATCAGGTCAATGAGATCTCGACGGACAGAAGCAGGTGCCTTGACCAGTAACCGCGCATAGGGGACATCAACAGGAAACACAGATAGCTCTCGCCCAAAATCGGTCAGTGTTCTCTCCTGAGTGAGGATACCCCATTCCGCCAGTTGTTTTTGAGCACGTTCAACAGCAAAAGCCGGCGGTGCGTCGAGAAAGTCCAAGTCCTGCGGACGAAATCCGGTTGCGGCAACCGCGAGCACAAATTGAGCGAGGTCTTCTCGTACGATTTCGGGAGGCGTCTCTCTTTCAAGTTGCCCCCGTTCTTCCCACAGCCGGTAGCACACACCCGGTATGACCCTTCCTGCCCGTCCGCGTCGCTGTTCAGCAGAAGCCTGCGAGATAGGACACAGCGCTAGAACAATTCGCTGCGCCTGATGGAGGCGCTGGCGCACCAATCCTGTGTCTACAACCGCTGTTACGCCCGGCAATGTGATGGAGGTTTCAGCGACATTCGTTGACAGAATCACACGGCGGCGCGTCGTCTCCTCAAAAACCTTGTCCTGCCCCGCTGTCGGCAGATCGCCGTGTAATGGCAAGATCTCGACGTTTCTGAGGCGACGCAGCTCGTCAAGACATACGGAAATCTCCCCTTTGCCAGGCAGGAAAACCAGTATGTTTCCATCCGTCTCTTTCAACGCTTGACGTACTCCCCGTACCACCCGATCCTCCAACCGCCACGCCGTTGGAACGGTGACATCACCGAGGTAACGCACATCAACTGGGTAGGCTTTCCCCTCGGCATACAACGATTGTCCGCCGAGAGAGCGAGCAAACTTCTCGGCATCTATCGTCGCAGACATCAGGATGAGGCGGGTGTCCGGGTGTTTTTTTCGGCAAATCGCTAGAAAGAGATCTGATTCTAGTCCACGCTCATGAAACTCGTCGAGTATGATTGTCCCATATCTATCAAGTTCTCCCTCCACTGCATAGCGCAGGGCAACACCCGGTGTGACAAATCGGATTTCTGTTGTTTCAGAGCCTACATCCTCAAACCTCACCGTGTAACCCACTGAAGTTCCTAATGGTTCTCCCCGGAGCTTTGATAGCCAGCGAGCGAGTGAACGGCAGGCAACTCGCCGCGGCTCCATGACTAAGGTTGGGCGGCCTGACAATTCTGCACACCAGAGGGGGACCATTGTAGATTTCCCGCTACCGGTAGGCGCTGTAATGATGAGCGGTTGCGTTGCAAAGGCGTTTTGGAACGCCGGACGCAATGACGCAATCGGCAGTGCTGTGTCGTCTAATAGTCTTGTATGTTGTGTATTATCTGACTCGCAGTCCAGCAATTTATCAACTCGTTCCTTTTTTTAACACAGGGTTATTGTCGTACAATTGAAGTTTGCCTCTCAAGAACGCACGATTCCCACAATCAGGAATTGACATCTCTGCCTATTTGTTGTATCATTAGCCTATTGCCACTAGGTTTCATATTTCATCTTTTTATTCGATAGATTGCTCGGAGTATCCCTGAACTGTGACCGCCTCCACAACAAATACTTCCCATACGACCAACCAAACGAAATCAGGACTGAAATTCTGCCCGAAATGCGCAAGTGCCCTTGAAGAGCGAATCCTTGAAGGAAAGGTTCGTCAGGCATGCACGACGTGCGATTTCGTTTTCTATCGCGATCCAAAGCCTGTCGCTGGAGTTCTCGCATTCAAGGACGAAAAACTGTTGCTGATACAACGAGGAAATGAGCCAAAACTGGGGCTATGGAGTTTCCCAACCGGGTATGTCGATATCGGCGACACACCAGCGGAGACAGCCGTCCGAGAAGCGAAAGAAGAAGCGGATGTTGATGTTGAACTGGATAGGCTTCTTGGGGTTTACTCCAACGATAGCCGGACGGTTGTCCTCATTATCTATCTTGGTCGAATCATTGCAGGAACTCCGGCGGGGCGTGCAGAAGCGTTAGATGCGCGTCTCTTTGCCCTCAATGCGTTGCCCAAATTGGCATTCGACCACGACTCCCGTATTTTAAATGACTTTCTTCCCCCAAAGACAGATTCATAAAAAAACAGAACTCCCTATCAAAGGAGTATCGGGACTTTTACCTTCCACTGCGCACAAGGAGAACAACGATGTCAACCAATACAATCCTAGAGAAGTATCGAAAAACCTTTTCAAAAAATAGAGACTTCGCCCAACAAGCAGACCATATTTTTCCCGATGGTGTGACGCACGATAACCGGCATACTGAACCATTTCCAATCTATATCAATAGCGCACAGGGATCAAAAAAGTGGACTGTTGACGAGATCGAATTGATTGATTATTGGTCAGGACACGGAGCGTTGCTACTCGGTCATAGCCCGCCTGAGATTGTTGAAGCTGTCACGCAGCAGATGCCGCACGGAACGCACTATGGCGCTTGTCATGCACTTGAGGTAGAATGGGGTAGCCTCGTAAAGGAGTTGATTCCTTCAGCGGAACGGATACGATTCGTCAATTCCGGTACGGAAGCGACCTTAATGGCAATTCGGCTATCACGGATGTATACAGGAAAAAACAAATTCCTGAAATTTACGGGACATTTTCACGGGTGGCACGATTCCGTTATTTTAGGCGTGAATCCACCGTTTGAGACGCCTGTACCAGGTATTCCAGACAGTATCGTTGACACAACGGTTATCTGCCCGCCTAACGATATTGACGCAGTTGAAAAACATCTGAAATCCGATCCAGACATCGCTTGTGTTATCTTGGAACCAACAGGCGGTGCATTCGGCACCGTCCCGACAAACGGCGAGTTTCTCCACCAATTACGACAGATCACGCAAGATTACGGTGTTATTTTAATCTTTGACGAAGTGATTTCCGGTTTCCGTGTTTCTCCGGGCGGCGCACAGGGGCATTATAATATCACGCCTGACCTTACGACACTCGCCAAAATCTTGGCAGGTGGTCTTCCCGGCGGAGCGGTAGTTGGAAAAGAGGAGCTAGTGAACCTTATCTCGATCAAAGCTGCAAAATCGAATGCAAACGGGCAAAGGATGCCACACCCTGGAACCTTTAACGCCAATCCGCTGTCCGCCGCCGCTGGAATTGCGATGCTGAAGCAAGTCAAGACAGGTATTCCACATGAAAAGGTCAACCGTAGTGCGAAAATGTTGCGGGAAGGAATCGTTGATGTCATTGATCAACACAAACTCGATTGGGCGGTCTACGGCGAGTTTTCCGGGGTTAAGTTCCTCATCGGCCATGGCGTTGATGGCGTTCGCGCCGCAGATTTTGATCCCTATAATTGGGAACCCCACCAATTGAAAGGCGGCAGCAACGCGAAACTCACAATGAACCTGCGTTGTGGAATGTTGCTAAACGGAATCGACATCGCCGGCAATGGTGGGATGACGACGGCAGCACATAGCGACGAAGATATACAGCAGACAATTGCGGCATTTGATCAGACAATTGGATGGATGAAAGCAGACGGACTTTTGGACTAAAGCAGTAAGTAATCTAAAGCTGTAGACGAGGAGGTCAACCTCCAAATCTGCCTGTTCCGCACTATCTTCTCAAGCTGCCTTGACTCTAGGGTGACTCCTCCCCTCTTTCAACTTCTCCCGGCACGTTTATCCACAATCTGAGCACTCTTCTTCAAGGTGGCTAACCAATTTCTGTAAATCTCAGTTTGTTTCCCTTGAAGCAACGCTCGCCGAATCTTGGCACGCTCTGCTGAATCATTCTCGAACTTTTCCATATCTGGTTCTTCGCGCTCGACCAACTGGATAATATAGGCGGCACCGCCGCCTTGGAGCGCATTTGCCACCTCGTTTAGCTCCATTTCAAAAGCAGCAAACATGGCATCACGGCATGTTCCTAGCCCTGAAATGTACCCACTATTCGGTGAGAGGTCAAACAGTTTACTCTCCTCAACTTCCCGTTCTTTTTTGGTAATCTCTTCGGGTGCCTCATACTTTTTCACCAAATCTTCCAGCGATTCATCAGATACACGGAGTGATACCAGTCTCTGAGCGTCTTCTAGGGCGAGCTGCTTTGCCTTCTCCCCTTTGAGATCATCAATTACCTGCGCCTTGACTGTTTCAAATTCGGGGACTGTAGCACGTTTCTTTTCAAGGACCTTCACCACAAAATAGGCGTTAATTTCCCCATTTTGTTTCCTGTTTGTACTGATTGAACTGATATTTACCTCCATGTCGAAGACCTGATCAATTACATCTTGATACGTCCAGTTCCCTCCAATTTTAGGGATGGTATTATCAGTCGCTGCAAAGAATCCCGTGTCCTGAACAGTAAGCGATAGATCTTTATATCGGTCCAGTTGGATTGCTTCCTGATAATCAAGAATCTCCACATCAAACAGGAGATTTTCTGCGACTGCCTTCGCCTGTTCTGCGCCTATAATTTGAATCAGCTTATCACTGATTTTGCTTCTCGCCTCAGCAAAAGGCTTAATTTCTTCCGGTCGCTTTTCTTCGAGCTTGATGATGTGATAGCCAAATCTGGATTCGACGAGATCACTGACCTCACCGGGGGCTAACTCGTCAAATGCTGCCTTCTCAAACGGTTGTACCATGTCGCCGCGTGCAAAATAGTCTCCCCGCGGTAGGTCTGGATTTCTTCCACGCAATGCGCCGCCCTGTGGAGCCGACCCGGTATCCTCAGAATGTTTCTTTGCAAGTTCAGCAAAATCCTCGCCCTCGGCAATCGCAGCTTTGACCGTTTCAAGCAGTTTCTCCGCTTCCGTCTTAACCTCTGCCTTTTGCTCGTCGGTTGCATTATCTGGAAACTTTTTCAAGATATGGCGCGCTTTTACCACTTCCGGTGTCTTAAACTCCTGCTGATTCTCATTATAATAGGCTTGCAGGTCCTCGCCCGAAATGAAGTTTTGTGGATCAAGTTTGATGAATCTTAGATTGACTTCCTCCCCCTTTTCATACCTGTCCTTGTGCGTTTCAAAATAGGTTTGTGCCTCGGCATCATCGACTTTAGCAGCGCCATTGTATGCGAAGTGCTGGAATTCAATGTACTTGAGTTTGGCTTTTGTGTTCTCGCGGCGATATTCATTTTCCACTTCTGCATCCGTGACCAGCTCCAGACCTTGAATCTGATTCAGCAGAACCTGATTAATCAGGAGAGAACGAACATATTCACGAAAATCATTTGCATTGCCACTCTGCTGAATTGCATTATAGTTAGATAGTAGGTTGTCATCGTTACGGATATATTGTTCGACCTCTGCATTACTAATCTGGACGCTGCCAAGCAGGACCTGACGACTAATGAGTAAATCAAGAACCTGTTGTTCAATCTCCTCACGTTCAATTTGAGAACGGTTTTGGCTCTGTTGCTGTTGCCGGGCCATTTCGCCGGAAACAAGGTTTTCAAATTCGCGTTGTTGTATTTTGACACCATTGATCTCAAAAGCGACTGGGTTGTCTCTACCCCCGCCCAACGCACCGCCTCCACCGACAATGTCAAAGAGCAGAAACGAACCAATAATAAAAACAATACCAACAACGATCAAGAAAATCTGTGCGATAAATTTCTCCCGAAGAAAAACAATCATGAAAATCTCTCCTGTTTGTATGTATCTAGGTTCTGTTGACATTTGCGGGATAATAGTAATATGTCAACACTCACCTTATCCGACACGCAATGGTCAAAAATAGTAGCACTCCTTAAAACCTGTCCTGACATCTACACTGGACAGCAAACTCACTTAAAACGCTTTATCCGAACGGTGTTTTGGATAACTCATAGTGGCAGTCAATGGCGACTGTTGCCCAAACAATATGGCAATTGGAACAGCGTCGATAAACGATTCGCTCGGTGGTGCGATAAATTGGTTGTCCGCTATATTGGGTTTTTGAGTTTCTTGGCTGCAATTATCTGGCTACGATGAAATGCCAGCAGAACCCAATAATATATAGGGTATCATCCCGATGGCATAAATTGAAATAGAAATTTTCTAAAAAACTCAGCAACCGAGTTTCCAGAGGTAGTAGGTTTCTTCGGATGATTTCCTAATCTGCTCGTTCCTGCTCTACTTCTACCAAACGTCCTCGCCCAAAACTATACCCGGTGGGTTTGCCCGAAGGTGCCAAAGTGCACCTGAATAAAGAAACAGTAGATGAAGTCGCGTTTTCGCCGGCTGGCAAAACGCTTGCCAGTGGGAGCGGAGAGAGGCAATTCTACCGTGGCAGCTCCCACCCTCCACGGCAGAATCACCCCAGTGAACCTGTCACAAACCATTCTTTTCGGTTCCGCTCTGTCTACTTTCCATTCTGCGCTTCAACGCCGCTTGGCTTACTAGACGCATCAGCTCATCGCTTCGCTCGCTTTGGATTTGAGGTAAGACGCCTTCGATGACCTGATGTACAGCCTCCAAACTACCCTCTTGCGCCCAGAAACTGTCCCGCAAGATTTCGGCAAATTCCGCAATGGCAGCAGCTAACTGAAACTCAGGGGACGCATCTTCAAACGCATCTGCAAGCGCTGCAGCGGAGATATCCTCGCTGATTTCCGTGACCTGATGGGTGTCCGGATCCTCGTGCCGTATAAAGACGGTTGCCAGTTGCCCCGCCGCCCCTTCATGGAGTTTAATCTCGTAGAGCGCTGTTACGCTGTGTCCTGAACCGATCTCCCCGCCATCGGCATCGTCGTCGCGAAAATCTCCATGTGCGAGACGACGGTTCTCATAGCCGAGCAGACGAAAACGGCTGACGACCCGGGGGTTGAAATCGACCTGAACCTTGGCGTCTCTGGCGATGACCTGCAGCGTACCTGTCAGGTTCTCTACAAAGACCCGCTTTGCCTCGTAGAGGGTATCGACATAAGCGTAGCTGCCATTTCCCTTGTTGGCGAGTTGTTCCATGAGGATATCGTTGAAATTGTCCATACCGAAACCCACTGTCGTTAGCGTTATCCCTTCCTCGACGTGCGCACGAATCTCTCTGAGAATCGCATCGGGCCCCGTTTGTCCGACATTGGCAACGCCATCCGAACAGAGAATGACGCGGTTGATGCTACCAAACCTTGCATTCTTTAGGGCAAGATCATATCCCATGCGAAGCCCCTCTTCGGCATTCGTCGCGCCCTCCGGTGCGAGGGAATTGATTACCGCCAAGATTTCCTCACGTCCCCCAACCCCTGTGTGTGGCAGTAAAACCTTTGCACGAGAGCCGTAAACAACGATACCCACCTTGTCGCCGGGCCGGAGTTCCTCAGCAAGAAGCGTCAACGCTCGCTTCACCAATCCCAACCGATTGCCCATTGACATTGAGCCGGAGACATCAATTACGAAAGTCAATACTGCGTCCTTCCGATTCTCGGTTGGGATGACCCGCCCTTGGATGCCGATTCGCAACAATTGAAGTCGTTTGCCTTCACCAAACCTAGAGCGCGCCCCCTCAATACGGACGGCAAATGCCCCATGCGACGGAGGCATATAATTGTAGTTGAATGCATTGACAAACTCCTCGACGCGCACGGCTTCCGGTGGGGGCAGGAGGCCATCTCGGAGGTATCGTCGCGTGATGGCATAGGAGGCGGTATCCACATCCATGCCAAACGTCGAAAAATGGTCATCCTCCGTATCAATAAACGGATTGGTGCCATAATTCTTAAAGAATGCATCGTCAAAAGCTGCACCGTTTGGAGGGTTCAACTTCGGAAATAAAGAGTAGGATATACCACTAGTACTAGAGCAGCCCGTGTAGATGAAAAGTGTAAGTCCGCAGAGCATGAGAACGCCCATCAGTTTGTAGAGGGTTCTGAATTTCGCTTTCATCTGAAAAAGTCTCCTTCTCGTTTGACATAAGATACCTGAGCGTAAGAGCTAACCCACTATATTAACCCAAGTTGCTAGACAGTCTGTAGGTCAAGTTTTCAGAATCGACACATATCAGACATAATCAAATGGACGACACACCCGTCCCCCGCTGGGGCTTGGGTCAATAGGTGGACCGATGTTCTATAGACCTATCACCCCGCTGGGGCTTTGTAGTTCCGGTTTCACAATATGTTTGTTAAATCTGAAAAGAAAAAGGGGTGGGAATGGCTATAGCACCATCCCTACCCCTTCCTCCTCTCCAAATTCGTAATGCCCCCGACTGGACTCGAACCAGCATGCCCGTTAAGGCACAGGCCCTCAACCTGCTGTGTATACCAATTCCACCACAGGGGCGATTAAGCGACCTAATTATACCTATCAGGAAAGAGAGTTGTCAAGCGAAATTTCTGTCGCGAATCATCGCTTGGAAAACACGGTAGCCCACGAGATCGTGGAGCCCATGTGCAATCATCGGGATTAGTAAAGATCCTGTAGCAACCATCAGGAGGCCGAACCAGATTCCCTCCAACATCGCCCAAAACCAAAACAACGAAAACTCCCGTCGCAACCAATGGCAAGCGGCAAATAAGAGCGCCGTAATCATAATTCCAAGCACACCGTGGTCTATAGCCAGTAACAGAGTCCCCCGAAAGAGCGGTTCTTCGGCAAGGGCTGCCATCAACCCACCGGTGACGTATTCGGGCCAGCGCATCCTACCCAACACCACGCGACCATGTCGATGAAATGCTTCCAGATATGTCTGTCCCAGCGTTCGCTTAAAGATTTCATGCAGCACACCGTCGGATACTAACGACAAGATTCCAGCCACCAAACCAATTCCTATTTGAGTCCTCAGTGACCACGCGCTCGCCGTCAGATGCGTGAAAGCACCGAATTGCCAGCTGAGCAGCCCACCCACACCCGTTGCTAGCAGTGCAATTTGCCACCGATGTTTTAGGTAAAAGAACATGAGTACGTGCCATCAATATCTCAGGCAAAATGTCTAATCGTATCGGATATCATTGACTTACAAACGCTATTACCCCGGCAAAAACGTTTGGCTGATCCAAGACCGGCTGATACCCCGTTCCAGCCGACTGCGACGGTGTAAATGTGCAGTCATCGTTCAAAACCAACTCCGTTTCCGTCAAATCTTGGCGATAGAAGAAGCTGCTGGGAAATAGATCACCGGGATAGGTAAAATTGTCTAAAGTTGCGAGTTCGACCAAGACACCGGCACCGATGCCGCTCTCTAACATACTACCCACCCAGCACGGGATGCCGGCATCACGCGCCATGTTGTGCAGTCTGACCGCGACAGAAAGCCCGCCGACACGTCCCGTTTTGAGGTTGAGAATCTGACAAGATTTCAGTTTCAACGCCCATTCAAAGGTGTGCACCGATACAATTGACTCGTCCAGACAGACCGGTGTCTCAATTTGCCGCTGTAACTCCGCATGTTCCAATAGGTCGGTGTGATACAGTGGTTGTTCAATCATTGCCAACCCTAGCTCATCAACTCGCTTGAAGAAATCGAGGTCGTCCAGCGTATATCCTGAGTTGCAATCGATGTGGAATGTTTGATGCGGAAAAGCTGCGCGGACCGCCCGCAACATCTCAAGATCCCAATCCGGTCGCACCTTGAGTTTGACCCGCTTGAAACCGTCATCAACCGCACCCTGAATCTTCTCCAACAACATATCAATAGAATCCTGCACACCAAAGTCCGCACCAGCATCTACCTTCCTAAAGCTGCCACCCAGCAACTGGTGCAGCGGCACGCCTTCCATATTTGCTTTGAGTACCCACCAAGCAACCTCTGGACCTGCTTTGGCAAACGGGTTCCCCTTGATCCACTTGTATGCAGTGAGCAACTCCTCAGCTGTATCAAACGATTTCCCAACCAATAGCGGCGCAATAAACTCGGTTATCGTGTGGTATGCCGACATTGTGGATTCGGGCGAGTAGGCGGGTGCCTTTAGCGGTGTGGTCTCGCCCCAGCCTTCATACCCCTCCGATTCCATTCGGACAAGGACCGAATCGACAGCGTAATCCTCGCCATAAGCAGTACGCCACGGGTAAATCAGGGGCAGACTGACATAGTAAACGTCAATGCGATCTATCTGCATGGGTAATTCCTCTCTATCGGGTAAGTATATTTTGTTGTTGACGCCGATCTGAAAATGTCTATAATAGCAGCAAGCCTCAAAGCCAACTGTTTAGGATCAGTCCTAGAGTAAGAATTGCAAAACTCATCAGAATTGGGGCATATTAAAAACTCACTCTCATTTTACCACATCAGAGGAAATCGAGGGAATAAAGAAATAGAGGTAGGAGTTCCATCAAACACATGAAAAATTTTAACACAGAGAACGGTCTCAACATTTTTACGCACTTACTCGAAAGGATAATTAGATGAAAGTTGTAGATGTAGAACGTATAATCGTTGATGTGCCATTCACCCCACGACAGCAAAAGATTACAGCGCGGGAAGTATATAACTGGGCGGTTCTAGAGCTGTGTAAGGTAACTACAGATACCGGACATGTGGGTTGGGGCGAAACTGTAATTCACTACACTTGGGCGCGGGTGACGGAGGAGGCTGTCGAAAAGGTAAAGGGACAGAGCCCCGCAAAATTGATGAACGATGATTCTCTCGGAGCGGGCTTACAGATGGCATTATTCGACGTGGTTGGCAAGGTATTGGAGGTGCCGGCTTACGAGTTGATGGGGACACAGGTGCGCGATTGGGTGCCCATCTCTTGGTGGTGTATCGATGCCTCCCCTGAAGATTGGGCTGCTGAGGCTGCGGACGCTGTGGCAAAGGGTTACACCAGCATCAAACTCAAGCCCCGCCCGTGGTGGGATATCGTTGCACAGGTCGATGCCATCGCTCAAGCTGTGCCTCCGCACTTTAAGTTGGATCTTGACGCTAACGGTACTTGGCAAAATGCAGCCGCTGCGATTCCGATTATCAAGAAGTTGGAAAAGTACACCAATGTGGCGATGTTTGAAACACCTATCCCGCAGGACGATGTGCTTGGGAATATGCAGATCCGTCAGGCAATTAATCGACCGATTGCAATGCACTTCGGATCACCGCCCTATATTACGAATATCCGCGAAGGGGTCTGTGATGGATACGTTATCTGTACCGGGAAGTCTGGCGTCATGCAACAAGGGATTTTAAGTGCTGAGGCGCAGATGCCTTTCTGGCTGCAGTTGGTGGGCAATGGACTGACCACGACTTGGGCTGCCCATCTGGGATCAGTTTTAACCCACGCCACTTGGCCCGCGATCACCTGCATAAACCTCTATAGCCACCAGTTATTGAAAAAGGAGATCGAGGTTGTCGGTGGGTATCACAGGGTGCCCGATGGACCCGGGTTAGGCGTTGAGGTTGACGAAGAAGCAGTTGAGAAGTATCGGGTGCCCGAAGATACACTTAAAGAACTGAAGCAAAAGGGTGAAATCTACGATCGCCCGAAACCACGTATCATCAACACCATCGTATATCCAGATGGCAGCTGCATTCACATGGGTTACAGCAGTCAGGGATACGGCTACTTCAATGCGGGACACGGGCCCGCGTATGTAGAAGGCGTGCGTTTAGAAGCACAGCCGGACGATGGATCCGAAGCGTGGCGGGATCTGTTTGAATGGGCGCAGCAGCATCCGGTACGAGGTCGCTGGGAGGAGGCATCAAAATGAGCTATGAAGTTATTGAATCCAAGTTTGTCGCAACCGAGCGTCCTGATAATGCACAATGGCTGCTGGTGCTAGGGCATGGTGCGAGCACAAATATGCGGCACGTAACCCTTCAGACCATTGCGGAACGATTAGCGGACGTTGGCATCGCTACATTCCGGTACAACTTCCCTTATTCAGAACGGGGCGGCGGTCGAAATTCAAACGCTGTTTGTCAGGAGACCGTCCGTTCGGCGGTCGCAGCGGCGCACACAGTGGCAAGCGATCTATCGATTCTCGTTGGTGGGCACTCCTTCAGCGGACGAATGTCATCAATGGCTGCGGCGGAGGCACCCTTAGAGGGGGTGCGGGGCTTGGTATTTTTTGCCTTTCCCTTGCATCCGTCTGGGAAGCCTTCCACGGAACGCGCAGCGCACCTGAACGATGTCACGATACCGATGCTCTTCCTGTCTGGCACACGCGACAAATTAGGGGAACTTGACCTACTGCAACCCACCTGCGATCAGATCGACAAAGCGACGCTGCATCTTTTGGATACCGCTGACCACGGATTTAAGATCCTCAAACGCTCTCGCAACACCGATGAAGATGTATTCGTGGAGATGGCGCGGGTTATCAACGAATGGGTATCGGGGTTGGAATAAACGTAAGCAAGGAACAGAGATCTCCGTTCCCTACCTGCCGTGAACTGCTCGCAAATCCAACCGCTGGTCAACATCGTCCGAAACTGCGTTAGTCCACTCCACATCGTCGAGACTTTGCAGGCTCATCAGCGCAACGTCAACGAATGAATTGGAGAGGACATAATTCAGCAGAAAGCTGTCCAGATCAACCCCTTCCATCTGTGTCGGAAAACACCGCTGCATCAGATTTTGGAAGGCGTTACTCGTCGTCGAGCGCATCAACACAACCCCCATATCTTGGGCAACCGCCTCCGGGATCGTCCCACGATTGCCAAAGATATCACAGGTGCTCTGGTACATAAGGTTGTAGTGAACTTGGATCATCTCGAATTCACCGGACGCAATCATCCGCTCGACGCCCCCTGAGGGACCATCTGCAGAGAAACCAATGAAACGGATTTTCCCTTGATCTCGCAATTTCTGGTAGGTTTCCAATCCGCCCTGTTCTAAGATCTGGACTGCATCGTTTCCCTGATGCCAGCCGCCGTGAAACTGCAAGACATCGATCACGTCTGTTTGCAGCCGCGTCAGGCTTCCTTCCACATCAGCGAGGATGCCCCGTGGGTCGAAGGCTTCCGTTTTGGTTGCGAGAATAAGCCCATCCTTGCGCCCCTGAATCGCTTTCCCTATAACGGTTTCACTGAGACCATCCCCATAGGTCGGCGCTGTGTCGATGTAATTGAGCCCCAGGTCGAAAGCGTGGTGGAGCATATGGATGAGGGTTTGTTCGTCTTGATCGGCGTGCACACGTCCACCCCCGTATCCGATCTCCGAAACGCGTAGCTGGGTGCGACCTAATGTTCGATATTGCATGGTAGAACCCCTATTAGGACTCAGAGGTGTTCCTATTACGAACAATTGCACCTCTGGAATTTTTAGGCTGAAGCAGATAGGCTAATAATCAAACTCGATTTCCACCAGCCGGTTCTCACGCGCAGCGGTCTCGCATCCCTCGATACACTGGATAGTTCCCTTCGCCCACTCCGCTGTAATCAGTAAGGGCTGCCCGGAGAGCAGATGGTCTGAGACGTTCTTGTAATATGTCTGCCAGCCTCGATTCGTCACCGCTGGATAATCGGAAACCATTTTGCGCCCGTCCTCCATGATGGAGGTCACGGTTGTTTCGCCTTGGAAATTCCCCACTACAATAGAGCCGTGTGTACCGAGTACAGTCCATAGCGGTTTCTCAGCCGCGTGTAGATTCGACTGGATAAGTTGTGCTTCCAAGCCGCTGTCAAATCGCACATACGCCCGGCAGAAATCTTCAACCGAACTAGCTTGCCAATGCCGCTTGAGGAAATTGCCGTACAACGTCGCACGTTTATTGATGCGGTTTCCATTTCGGTCGTGTTGGGGGACTAATTGCAAAATCTTCTCGAACTGGTGCGCACCCATATCGTATAACAACCCACCCGAAATTTCCTTATGGTCTCGCCACATCTGTCCGGGTGCACCGTACCCGACCATGTTACACTCAATCGAATACACCTCTCCAATTATGCCCGATTCAAGGGCATCGCAGAGCGTGAGGATATCTGGATCCCAGTGTCGGTTGTGATAAACCGAGAGCATAACACCTTTTTCGCGTGCGAGGGCAATCAGTTCGTCCGCTTCGGAGACATGGACGACAAACGGCTTTTCGGTAATAGTGTGCAGCCCCGCCTCTAACATGATCTTCGCAACCGGCGCGTGATAGACATGCGGCACAATCACAATAGCCAGATCAATTTGACCGCTCTCTGCCATCTCCTTTGCATCGGTGAACGTAGTAATTCCCTCACCTTGTTCCTCTTTCGCAGCGCGGAGGCGTTCAGGATCTCTGTCGCATACCGCCGCTAACTCAAATCCATGAGTTTGCGCAATCATACCGGCGTGATGGCTGCCCATATTAAACAAGGGACCGTAGCCCACTAAGCCGATGCGGATCGACGGGTTATCCCTCAGATTGGTCACATAGCGGAGCCCCTTGACCAATTGGTCCTGAAAGTCCGTATTGCCGAAGGCGCGGTTGTCGTGTCCAAGCGCGGTGTAAAATACCTTTCCCTCACCGTAGTCGCGCACATAGCCGAGCGGATATTTTTCGAGCCGCCACGCACCGTATTGGAAATAACGCAACGGCGCGTCCGTGCGAACCTTCATCTGATAACACTCATCTACGATCCGGAACTGCTTGTTGAGACGCGGCAGAATATCGTCAATCTCATCTTCTACTGTTACCTCAAAAGGTGCTAACGGGTCGTGTTCGATGAACTCCGTGCCGATGAGTTCAATGTAGTCATCATACTGCCCAAGTCCGGCGTTGGCACCGTGCACCGCAAGCAATCCCCCGCCACCTCTGACATATCCTGTCAGCCCACGCTCAACCTCAGGAGTAATTTCTCCACCACCGATGTATAGCGCGACTGCATCGAACGCGGAGGGATCCGTCAATCGGTTGCGGTCATCGCTAACCTCCACTTCAAACTGCCCAGCATCTTCAACCAACGGCTTGAACATCTCCGTAAAATCGCTAAATGGGGGATGCGGACCGTTAATGATCAATAAGACTTTCTTCATTTGCCCTCCAAAAAAAATACGACTGCCAAGATAATCGAATTGCCTCGAAAATCCTGTTAATACACCCAAGCGTCCTCTGTGAGTTCTCCCGAATAGATGATCCGGGCATCCCCTTCCAGATAGACATTTTCCGGCTCGCCGTTAACGAGGTCAAAATGGATGGTCAGCACCGAACCGCTAGCGGTCTTCAC
>JAGWBT010000051.1:22515-23773 GCA_021295755.1 Candidatus Poribacteria bacterium | reverse complement strand
CCGAACAAAATTGGCGTTTGTCCCCGCAGGTTTGAAGTCGTCGTGGTAGCGTGTCTGCCTGCCAAGCCCGAACACATCTGTTCCCTCTAAATCTTCTGCGTAAAAGAGGACATGGGGAACGCCGCTGTTGGCGAAAGAGATGTTGTGGACACCATCTTCCAACTGAAGCGGAAAGTTCAATCGGAGGTCCGTTGGATCGCTCATACGGACCTTGACATCAGTGCCGACAATTTCGGATTCGTAGATGCCGGCTTGCGTCTCAAAGGACATTCGCTCCGAAACGATGCCGTTAAGATAGGCAAACCTTGAAATGCATCGTGCCCCATTTCCGCAGGTCTCCGCCTCGCCGCCATCTGCGTTGAAGTAGCGCATCCGGAAATCCGCTTTATCCGTATCTTCGACGAGCAGTACGCCATCTGCACCGGCGGACATTCGGCGCTGACAAACCTTTTCGACAAAATCGGTATTTTCGTATCGGACAACGCCTTCACGATTATCAATGATGACGAAGTCGTTACCGGCACCGCTCAGTTTCATAAAGGGTATTTTTTGAGCCATATCGGTTCTCCTTTTCATAATGTCGATTTATTGTATCATATCTGCTATCTGTTCACCACACAATGGTTCTATTTATTTTACAATAGCCATTCATACGATTTTTTGGATCTGGTAATGATTTGCCATTAATTTAGCAGCGAATTGGATACAAGCATAAACGTCCTCTCTTTTGAGAGAAGGATATGCTTCAAGGACCTCATCTATGGAATCACCAGCCCCCAAAAACTCCATGATAGTTTGAACGGGGATGCGAGTCCCAGCAATCAAAGGTCGTCCATTGCAAATGTCAGGGTGAATATCTATTCGGTCTGCCATAATAGTTCTCCTTGATGGATTGCGTTGACAATTCTCATTTGACCCCAAGAAGTTAAATGAATTTCTGGGCTTCTAAGCCAGTGAACCGCAATGAATTCATTATATCAGACGGTAAGGAGAAAATGTAGGAAATTGTTTCGTGGATCCGGTTGCGAATTGGTTTTATTGGCGAGGGAACGGTTGGGGTATGATTATGGGTTAAACTGTTGGGCGACGAACACCAAATCCAGAATGTTGACAACACCATCGCTGTTGGGGTTGGAAGAGGATTTACCGAAACCGTTAGTAACTTGGACTAAATCTAAGACAGGGCTGCACCAGTGAATGAGTATAATAAAGCCGCACACGCAGCAACGTGCTAAGGTCGTCATTACTCTCCAATTTA
>JAGWBT010000051.1:17745-22492 GCA_021295755.1 Candidatus Poribacteria bacterium | reverse complement strand
GGGACATCGCCGGAGTTTGCTGCTTTCAGCACTTCAAGCCGATTCCCGCCCAACGCTTTCGCCGCTCGCATTGTCGTATAGATTGCGCCGGTGCTGCACATCATGCAGTGAAAATTTTTGGTAGGGTGGATCTGCATATATTCATCCATCCGCTCATGCAAGTAATCGGGATCAAAATGTTCAACCGCCTCAATGACGACCTGATCTGATTTTCGCGCTGTTTCGTAGGTAGGATAGTGGCAGAGATCGGTGCTCCCAATCAGTAGGCAGGATCGATTGCTCATTGCTTCTGCAACTGCCTGACTCAAAGGAATGACATTTTCCGGCGAGTCATCTTGTAACAAGATAGGAATGATACGGAAGTCGGAGAGGAGGTGGTGTAGAAAGGGTAACTGCACTTCGAGGCTATGCTCGTTTGCGTGAGCCGCGGGCAGGTCGAGGAGGTCGCTGTTCAGGCGCATCATCTCAGCGGCGAGGTCTTCATCGACTTGGATATCGCCAAGCGGTGTACGGAACGCGCCACGCGCATAAATCGCTGCACCATCAATTCGGTAGCGATGGCTTAACCCGAGGAGCACCACTGTGTCGAAAGATTGTCCTGGCAACTGTTTGTAGGCGTGTCCTGCGACATGACCCGAGTAAACGTAGCCGGCATGGGGAGCGATGAGCCCAATGAGTTCGCCATCGGTTTCTTTTAGCTCCGCATCATCGATGAATTTGCCCACCTGTGCGGATAGGACTTTCGGCGAATCCGGATAAAAACTGCCAGCGACAGCAGGAGAGCGAACGGTTTCAGTCTGTGTAGTCTTCCTTCTCCAACTGATACCCATCCGTCTTCTCCTGCTAATCAGTTTCTGTCTCTGTTTCTTCCGATGATGCTTCAGTTGTCGATTCTGAGGTTTCCGGCGTCGGGGGAGGTGGAGGATTATTCGCTATCCGTATGTAAGTCATCCGGAGATTGTATAACGTATTATCCAACAGATTGCTTTCAGGCGCAGTTAAGTTACCCTTTGTCTTCTCCTTAAGGAGATCAATCGTGTCGATGGTCCGTTTTGCCATTTCGAGATCTACCAGTACCTCTTTTGTCTCCGGATTTTGATATCCTCCGAGGTAAGTAACCGCGGTCATCCCAAGCTCCGCAATGAAGGCAGAAAAATCAACGGGCGGCAATTTGGGTCGTTCTTGTCCGGTGGATTGGGAGCTGTCCGCAGTCGATTCCTTTGATACTTCTGCCATCTGCGCACCTCCTTATCACTTCTTCAGCCGTGGCGACAGTCATAGCACACCACGAATATAGTGATAGTAAATATTGCTTATTCGTCGAAGATAATGATCTGTGCAGGCAGCGATCCGGCTTGATTATTGTGTTCCGGATTTTCATTCATTGCGAGAAAGATTACGCCTTCAGCCGGTGCAGCGTTGTCGTACCGCGATCCAACAGCAAACACCATATCGTCAATTTTTGCGATTAATGCGCCGACGTTGGCACCGGGCATCAGGAAACCCTCTTCAGCGGGTAGATTGGCAATGCCGTCGGCACCGCACCAGCAGATGCGATTCTGTGTATCTGGTGACCATGCACCCTGTGCATCAATGACCATGCGTTGTCCTTTGTTAACGCGAACATATGTCTCTTGCCAGACCGGACTCGGACGGGCTGTATGGATAATGGTTAATGCCATAAAAAATCCTTTCTTTTTATCAATATAGGTTTCAGGAAGAAATGAGCAAGGAAGAAAGCTGATGCTCTGTCTTCCTTGCCCATTTGCATCGCCGCTTATTTTTAACCTTTTTCACGAACCTTGACCGTCATGATCTGGTCGCCTACTGCAATGCTGTCGACCACCTCTAGTCCTTTCGTGACCTGCCCAAATAAAGTGTAGTCGCTGTCTAATATAATCGTGTCGAGGCAAATGAAGAATTGGGTGGCATCTGCAACAGTCGCCCCCTCCGCTTTTGCCATAGCGAGGATCCCTCTCGCCGGTTGGTGATCGCTCGTCTCAATCGCTATCGTATCTTCGGTGGGAAAACGCGATCCGGCTTGAATCAGTTTTCCGGGTTCAACGCGATGGAATGTCGCATGATTATAATATTCCAACCGTGCATTCTTTAGAAAGTTTTCCACGGTTTTGGGCGCAACGTCCGCAAAAAACTCGACCTCAATTGCCCCCTTGTCTGTCTCAATGACAGCCATAGCGTTGTGGATGTCAATTTTTGTTTTGGCTGCTTGCATCGTGTCAGCCGATACTGTCGGACGTGCCTTCGGCTTTGGTGGACCCTTCTGTTCCTGCGAACAACTTACAAGGTATACGGTAAACAATGCTGCGAGGAGCATCACAGTAAAACGTTCAATGTAGCTTCGTCGGTTTTTATTCTGAAGTAACATATTTTGACTTCGCCTCCAATCGAACTTTTTTCATTTCGTCGCCGACCCTTAACAGATCTACGACCTCCATACCCTGAATAACTTGACCAAACGTTGTGTACCGGCCGTCTAAGAACGGTTGCGCTTTTAGACAGATATAAAACTGACTTCCTGCCGAGTCGGGGTTGCCTGTGTTTGCCATGGCAATTGTCCCTCGTTGATGAGGGACTTGGTTTGGGTTGGTATGCTCATCAATGATGGTATATCCGGGACCTCCCGTTCCATCCCCATTCGGATCGCCTCCCTGAATGATATTCAGGCCTGGTTTGTCCACTCTACGATGAAATGTTAGCCAATCGTAGAACTTTTTCTTAATTAGCTTGCTGAAGTTATCAACAGTAGCAGGCGCTGAGTCTGGATACAGTTCAATTACAATTTTTCCTTTATCCGTCGTTATCACAGCGACCTGCTCCTCTTCCTCCATCATATTACCACCACCACTTATAGCGGCACAGCCAATCCAAGCGGATAGCGGAAGTAATATAGCAAATACGGAAGCGGTAAGCAGAATACGGTTTCGCATCACTACCCCTTTCCTCGTTGTTAGGGACACGGATTCTATCTCAGCGTTCGCCGGAGCAAATCCTGATTGCATATAGATGTAAGGCAGACGTTGATCTGCACGGTCTCAGAAGGAACTTCACACGAATCAAATCACATTAAACACTAGCATAGCAAAGATTAACAGAAAAGTCAAGATTTTCATGAGGTCAATAGAGATTCACAAAAGTTTCCATTCATCTACCCAACAGAACCCTTCAAATTCTCTTGACACGACTGAAGTGCGGTGATAGCATTGGGCAAATTCCGTACTTACGGCGGCGTGGAACTTGGTGTATACATTATGATTAGAGGAGGCTTATAACTTAATGGATTTCTTTCAACTAACTGAGGCACAACGCCGGGACTTTGATGCAGATGGCTTTCTTATCATTCCACAAGCCATTGATGCCGAGACCGTTGCCCATCTGACTGAAGCAGGGGACCGATTGATGAAATCATTCATGGACGATCCGCAAAGCGTCTATCTACAACGCCGCGACGGGATCGTGCAGGAAGAGGCATTCGACTCGCTCATCTCTAACTCGACAACTGTTTCACGGGTCGTCCAGCTACTCAGTCCCAATATCCATCTCCACACGACTTCACTAATCTACAAGAAGCCCCAACCTCCCGACACAACACCTCCCGACCGCGGATGGCACCGCGACATCGGTATTGCAGAGGACCTTGGACACAGAGGCTTGCCGCGAGTCGGAATAAAGGTCTGCTACTGTCTGACGGACTTTCTCGAGCCTAGCTCAGGTATGACCTTGATGGCACGCGGGAGCCATCAGAGTGGTGAGCCGTTGGCGATTCGCAAGGGCGAGCCAGACCCAACTACAGTAGTTGATCCGTGTTTACACGCCGGTGATGCCATATTTTTTGAAAATCGGATTTTCCATACCGCGGCACCCAACCTGAGCAATTCCACCTCAAAGGTAATTATCTACGGCTATGCCTATCGCTGGATGAAGGTCGATATCAATCTTGATCCACCGGCTGAACAGGCAATAGAACGAGCTAGCAACGATATCGACAAACAGCTTTTAGGTGTGCATCGGAACGTTGACACACCGCCCCAAGCCTTGACCGATTGGGCAGAACATCACGGTGTCAATCCGGAACGTATATCTTGGGTTGTGGAAACATAAACAGTTCGTACCGGCATCGGTTTCAAAGGTTGCTTTTCGCTATATACGTCGCCAGATGCGCTAGGGCGCGACCACTATCAATCGCTTCCTTCGTCCGCTCAACGGCTTCGTGCGGATCCGAGCAAAGCCCTAGCAGGTAATCGGTCATCGCTGTATTGAGCACCAGTCGATCATATATCTGACCTTTGTGACCGGATAACGCCTCCATTCCCGCCGATGCAAACGCTTCAGGACTTATCGTTTCTATGCGTGGGTTTTTCTCATAATTAAATCCGAACTCTGACGGATCTATGTCCAACGAAAAATCCTCACGCCGCCCACCGACACGCCGAAACCCTTGGGAATAATTTATCGCCTGTCGCTCTGCCGTTGAGGGATTCCCCAGACGCAAGGCGTAGTGGCTTGTTCCCTCCTCACCTTTGACGACAAGCCCTGCTTGAAAACCGCGCTCCCAAATTAATTGCAGCAATGGTGTTTCATAGCCGGGGTGGTAGTACCCAATCACCATATAGTTTGCATCAGAAGCGGTGAACAGTTGCTGTGCTTTCTCCGTCGCTGCCCAAGGGGGACGCTTTTTGATATGCACCCGTAACTCTCGGACGTCGTATGCGCCGGGTGCATATTCTCG
>JAGWBT010000051.1:0-17632 GCA_021295755.1 Candidatus Poribacteria bacterium | reverse complement strand
CCGTGCAGCACCGATGGCTCACCCAGCGCAGCGCGCACCGCTGCGATAAACAGCGTCGGTCTGAAGTAGCGTGTCGCACCATCGAAGGGTTGACCGAAATGTGTCAGCGAGTCAACGGAAACCTCGTGAACTCTCTCTGGACCGAAAGTCGCATCTAGATAGCCGCGCACCTCGTCGTAGCTCTCAAGGTTCATGCGCTGACCGATGAGGGCTGCCCCCTTCAGTGCTCCGCTCATATCTCCATTCAGGATAGCTTCCCCCATTCGGCGCGTTTCACCGTAGCTTAAATGCCCACCTCTCAAAATCTGTTCGAGGGCTTTTACAACGACCGCTTCATCGGGATTTGTATCGGTATACCCCAACTCCGGTTGTATGATAAACCTGATCTCTGGAGGCATAAGCCGATCTAAATCCGGACGGTATTTGTCAAAAGCCGCGATCTCTGCTTCGCTCCACTGCGTCTTTTTCGGGAAACCCTTCCGAATCGTCATGCCGGCGAAAAACGCCCCCATCTGAGCCTCCGAAACCGCTTGACCCTCTGGCAACTCACCCTTGACCGACCTCAGAATGATCTCAAGAATTGCCAATGGTTTGATTGGATCGTCTGTCCTTGCTCCCAAGGGACGGGTCTGGTGCGGTCCGGTGCAAACCCTCGCCAAGGCCTCCTCGACATCCGCATTGGGTCCTGGGTACTGTTTTTTGTACATTTTGGCTGGTCCTCCTTCCACATACGTACAGAGGCATGAATCCCACTCTGTAGGTCGAGATTCATATCTCGACACCCAAATGTCGATCATGGAAATCAATTGATTCAAATCGCCTAAGCCGTAACCCATAGCACCAGAGGTGCTACAGGTGGCAACTTGCGTTAGTATACCATCTAAAGTGCATTGAATATCGTAGGTTGGGTTGAGCGGTTAAACCCAAATCCCTATCAACGACAGTAGATATTTGGCATTTTCATAACATCGTTTTATGAATAGCGAGAGTGAAACCCAACATTTCAAGCCAACCGATGATCAAGCGTTGGGTTTCACTATACTTGTAACCTTCAACCAGAATCGCCCCTCCAAATCCACTTGTAATGCGTAGCATTTTTCATTGGTTCCGTTCAACCCAACCTACGGGCTGAAATGTGAAACGTGATGCGTGAAGGTTCATCCGTTGAATGAACCAATGCACTAATGAACTAATAAACCAGTTTTACTTTAGTATCAACATCCGTCGCGTCGCTGTGAAATCGTCCGCGGTCAATGTATAGAAATAGAGGCCGCTAGCGACAGGCTCACCAAGTTGATTCCGTCCGTCCCAATAGGCTGCACGGCTACGACTCTGATACATACCCGCCACCTGATGACCTACCGCTAAGCGGCGAACTATCTCCCCGTTCATGTCATAAATTGTCAACGCAACATCTGCTGACTCTGCCAACTGATACGGCATCCACGTTTCCGGATTAAACGGGTTCGGGTAGTTTGCTAGTAACGCAGTCTCCTCAGGAATCAGCGAGGCTAGCAGGTTTTCAAGATTTTTGATACCCTGCTTGAAAGCAAGCGAACCGTCATCTTCCAACCGTGCCTGGGCGATCCACGCCTCTATCATCGCAGCATCTACACTATCTGTTCCAATCGCCGGCGCGGCAGACGCTGTAGTGTTACCGATTCCCTGTGCGACGCGGATGAGGTCAAGGATGCTGACAACACCGTCGCCATTGACATCCACCGGCGAGCCTGCGGGCACCCTTTTACCCAACTGCTGCGCGACGAGAATCAGATCCAAAATGCTGACAACACCATCTCGATTCACATCTCCCGTGGCAAGTCGTCCCGCCACAGTGATGCTGATTTCATGCGGGCCGGCAGGAATACTATCACCGGTGACAGAGCCGAACTGGAAGTTCTGCAATGCCAACTCTGTTTCACCGGTAGACTTCGCCTTGAACCTCACCTGAAGCAGCGTGCCGGTGCCGGTCACACCTTTGGCGGAGAGCCGCGCCGCACTGAGACCTGTGATTTTACCCGCTGCGTTATCAATAGTTCCATTCTGAAAGAAGGTGGTCCCGCCGTCCGTCTTCAGGAAATCGCCTTCGGTCACGTTGATAGCTTCAAGGGCAGCAGGATCAAACGCAATATCAAACTGCCACCCCGCTAAGTCGGTAATATTTTCTGCGCGGAGGTCAAGGGTAAAGGTATCGCCTGTATGAATGGGGGTCTTGGAATCGGTGAGAGATTGGACACCTCATTAGCCCCTATATTTAACTCGCTCAGATTGGTTGCAAACTGAAGCCCTGTCAAATCACGAATCCCCCTGTCTCTTGCATCCAGATCTCTTAATCTTTCGATCTCTTCTACAGTAATGGAGGCATTGGGACCTTTGCCAAGTGTCTCCGCAATCACCGCACGCAGGTTTGGGTCAGGGATACGAACAACTGTACCGGGTTTCTGTTCCGGCGGTGTTATGACTGTCGGGGGAGTGAAACTCTCCGGGAAATCCAACGCGAAAATTATATCCTTAAAACCCGATGTCCATGCATCTCTCTTCATAGTTCCATTCGTGCTGTCTAATACCAGCAAACCTGCGTTCTGTAACCCCACATTCTCACGTATCTTTTCCAAAAATACTTCGGTTTCTAACCCAACCACCGCAGCGGCGTATGCAGCATTCACGTCACCTTGAAATGCCTCATGGAAACGGGAAATTGGCTCAATATCGTCAACCGCACCGCCTGTCGCTTCCAGTGCTACCCTGTACCGGTCCATATCTTCACTTAGGAGACCCTCCATCTCTGATTGTTCGACGTAGAGGCGCAACGCCTACGCGTCTGGAGTGGCGCTGCTCTCTATCACAGAACGCACCTGGTCCTCAAAGGTTTTCATTCCTTCTGTGTGGCAACCAAAACAGGATAACCCATTCCGCACCGTCGGATCACTCGCAGCAGGGTTGGAGACAATGTTGATCGGTGCAGCGTCCAAACGGGAGCGGGACGCATTGACCAAGTAGTAGCCTTGCAATCCGTTGGGCAGATTGAAGATAACCTCCCCACCATCATGGGTGAAAGCGAGGGGGTGATTAAAGATGTTCTGTGTACCAACACTTCCAGCAAAGTCGTAGCTCTTCCAATACGCGCCATCTCGAAAGGTATGTCTCTCCACGACTCGGTTGTGGTTAGAGACACCCGAATTGTTGAAACCCGCCCGCCAGACACGCACCCCCGGTGCATCACGGAGATTGCGGGGGACATCAATACCCAATCGGGTCTCTAACTCTTTATCCGTCAATGGTAGAGATAGCAACGCCCCATGATAGACTGTTGACCAATTTGGATAGTCCACTACGATAAGCTTTGAGGATCTTCGCCGTTTCCCCTGCATTATAGAGATGTGTCATTGTGAAGTAACGGGCATAGGCACGGTCAAATGGTGCAAGGGACATCAGGTGTGTCTCAATGGTATTGAGCATTTCAGCAGGAAAGATGAAATCGCCATCGGTCGTAGCCATCGTCGTCCAATCGGGCGCACCGGCTAATATCCAGTTTCGGATTGTGTTAATTGATTGAGCACGCAGTTGAGGTTGTCCGAGTGGCATCCGTTTGGCTACGTCAGTGGTTATGAGTCGGTTATACAATTCAGAGGCATCGGGGTTTCCCGGAACAACGCTTCCCTTTTCGATGAGTGCGTTGTGTTCCATTAAGAGTGTCTCTTTATAAGCACCATCAGGACCGTGGCAGATGAGACAGCTCTGTTGAAAGATAGCGTAGGCGTCTTGGGCTATCTGTTGTTGGGAGTGTACATCTTGAGAACTGACAATGAGAATCAATAGACAAATGAGTGCGATGCGACGCTGCTTACAAGCCGTTAAGTAACGCTTAAACATAAAGAGTATCTCCTGATATGCTAATTTGTAGGGTCTTGCTATAGGTGGTAATCAGAATTATTAGGACTTACATAGTTGAATGCCTTAATGCTTCGTAATGGCGATTCAACCTCCATAATTCTTAGGGAACGCAGATCTGCGTTCCCTACAATCTGGACCGCGCTAAACCCTGATTATTATACTGAACACAAAGAAGTGTGTCAAATCTGGATAACAGATAACGCCGATTGCACGGATTTTCGTCTGCACTGGCTTTTGGGTTGACTGAAATTACGCCTCCCTCTAAAATATAAGGTGTTGGAAATTGTGTTCACTTATTTAGCAGCCGGTTTGTTATGAAAGGTGAGGTGTATTAAAATGACATCGCAACGGATTACCGAAATTAGTGTGACCCCAATTCCAGCCCGCTACCCCCATGAAATTGCTAGGAACGCTTACAACTGGGGCCATGGGTCAATAGGAATCGAATGGCTTACCCGTGCTCGCACGGACGGCGGAGTTGAGGGGCTAGCAATCAACAAGGGGCACCTCGGAGCAATCGGCAGAGACGGATCAGTAGCAGACGCTATGAATCAGCTCAAAGCGGTCTTTCTCGGCAAACGATTAGATGAACTGCTGCACGTATCTGATGGCCGCGTCACAGGTCCAACAAAGGAGGCGAAACGCGCATTCCGTGGACAGGGATGGATGAGCATCCTCGCCTACGATCTGGTTGGCAGGGCACTGGAGGTCTCTTGCGTAGACCTGCTTGGCGGCAAGAAACGTGACCGCGTAGATGCCTACGACACAACCCTTTACTTCAGCGACCTGAACTTCCCCGAAAAAGGTGCAGCGATAGTCGCCGAACAAGCCAGAGAAGGGTTTGACGCCGGATGGAGGCAATTTAAGATCAAGACGGGTCGATGTGGTCGCTGGATGAACCCAGAGGCGGGCGCTCGGCGCGATATCGAGGTTATCCATGCCGTGCGGGAAGCCATCGGGCCGGACGCAAAGATATTGACGGACGGCAACTTCGGGTACAGGGACCGCCTAGACCTGCTGGAGACCTTCATCCGAGAGACGCAGCCCGCGGATATTTTCTGGCTTGAGGAGATGGTCCCTCCCAGTGTCGAAGACTATCGAGCGATCAGAAACATCCAAGAGAAGGCTGGTTCGGAGGCGCTGTTGGTGTGCGGTGAAGTAGATCCCGATCCAATCAGCGATGTGTACGTGGACATGATGGAAGACGGCTTGATGGATGGTTACCAACCCGACATCGTCAGGCACGGTTTTTCCCGTTGGAACGAAATCGAGGAACAGTTAGACAGGTACGGTGTCAGGTCACAGCCACACTGTTTCCACAACGGCGTATTTGGCGCCCGCGCAGCGCTGATCTGGGGAGCGGCTTCCGAATCGTTCATCACCATTGAAGACGAGCGCTGTGCACCGAGCGTATACAAGCCCGATGACTTCACGCTTAAGAACGGTTCGTATGCCGTTGCCAACGCATCGGGTCTTGGGCTAGAGGTCGATGAGGACATATTCCAGGGCATATATGCGGTGAACGAGACGAAGATAAGTGCGTAGCTGATGCCAGCTAATGAAACCAAACAGGAGAAAATTAGATGAAAATCACTGATGTAAAATTATCCGACCCCGTGTACGCCAACGTCAAACAGAGCACCGACGCCACAGTGGTGAACCCCGCGATCCGCGCCAGTTCACTCGTGCAAATATCCACCGACGAAGGTGTGACAGGATTTGCCTCGATTGGCGAACCGCAGGTGGGGCCCGAAGGTGTCACACTGAACAAACTGCTGATTGAGCACATGTTCAAACCGCTAGTTGTCGGTGAGGACCCCCTCGATACCGAGCGGATCTGGGACAAGCTGTACTGGGGCAGCGTACGGTGGGGCAGAAGGGGTGTGGTTCTATCCGTAATTGGCGGGATAGATATCGCCCTGTGGGATCTGAAAGGAAAGATTCTCAATCAACCAGTCCACAAACTGCTCGGTGCCCACCGGGACACGGTGGCAGCGTACGGCAGTAGCGTCAGCCTCCTCGCTAGTGAGGAAGAACTTGTCGACATCTATTCCGGGTTCGTCGAAGCTGGGTTCAAGATGGTGAAGATGAAGGTCGGGAGGCGAAATACGAACGAAGACGTGGAGCGGGTCAAGCTGGTGAGGGACACTATTGGTCCCAATGTAGACCTTGCAATAGACGTCAACTCTGGCTGGAGTCTCAATACGGCAATACGAATGGCGGCGAAACTGGAGAAGTATAACATTTACTGGCTCGAGGAGCCGCTGCCCCCCGACGAGCTAGACAATCATGTCAAACTCGCCGCGGAGATAAGCATCCCGATAGCCCTCGGTGAAACGCACGCAACGAAGTGGGAGTTCAGAGAACTGATGGAACAGGGAGCCGTGCAGTTCGTACAGGCAGACATCGTCCGGACCGGTGGCGTAACCGAGTGGGTGAAGATCGCCGCTATTGCCGATTCATACGGCCTGCCGATGTGCCCCCATGCGACCACCGAGATCGCAGCATCGCTGGTGGCGGCTGTGCCAAATGGACTGTTCGTTGAATGCTTCAGGTTCGCGCCACCTCCTAAAGGTTCATCGGCTGTCATAGACCCGATTCTTCCGAAAAACGGCGAGATCTCGCCGCCGAAGAGGCCTGGCTTCGGGATCCAATACGACGAAGAGGTCCTCACGAGGCTACGAGCAGCACCGAAACCGGACCCAGAAGAACTCTGGTTTGCCACAAAAAGAGGTTGGCAGTGGCCGCCCTACCTATAGGAGGTAAAAATGAACATCATTTGCATTGTCAATGATTCACTACGGGCAGATCACTGTGGTTGCTATGACGGCGTGGGCGGTATCAACGCCGTCCAATATCACACAGCCGAGGGCATAAAGAAGACCGCTACCCCTAACCTCGATCGACTCGCGGCGGAAGGCGTTCTCTTTTCGCACTGCTACGCCGAGAGCTTGCCCACAATACCAACCCGCACCACATGGTGGACGGGACGCGTCGGCTTTCCGTTCAAACCTTGGCAGCCTTTTCAGGAGTCGGATTATCTGCTTGCCGAGGTCCTGTGGAGCCACGGATACACCAGCGCCCTCGTCACCGATGTGTATCACGGACACAAGCCGGTGTATAACATAGGGCGCGGTTTCGATACGACGGTTTTTGTGCGTGGACAGGAATATGACCCGTGGATTGTCGATGACCGTACCGTTGACACGAATATCTGGCACCGCCTACGCGGAGATGACACCGACGCACTCTGGGCACCCCGATTTGAGCAATATATGAAAAACCGTTCCACCTTTCAGACCGAGGAGGACTTCTTTGCCCCGCGTGTAACCCATGAAGCGATTCGTTGGCTTGACGCTATGGTGAACCAGCAAGGCAAAAAAGATAAGCTCTTCCTCTGGGTGGACTACTTCGACCCACACGAACCGTGGGATCCACTCGAACCGTTCTGGTCTATGTACAAAGCCGCCGACTACTCTGGACAAGATATTATCGATCCCGTGGCAGGTCCCTGTACAAAGATCGGCAGCCCCTCGACCGAGAAACCGCAAGCCATGAGTGAACACGAATATCTCACGCCCGATGAAATCGTTCGTGTCCGCTCGCTCTACGCAGGGGAGGTCACGTTTACCGATAAGTGGGTAGGCGTATTGGTGGATCATGTGCGAGATTTGGGATTGCTCGACAATACATTGATTGTCTGGTTAAGTGATCACGGCGAACCGTTTGGCGAGCATGGAGTTATCCGTAAGGCGAGACCGTGGAACTATGAAGAATTGGTGAGGATTCCGATGGTGTTTCGTCTGCCAGAGGCTATAAAATCTGCCAACTCACATCAAGGTGTGATCGACGCACTTGTTCAACCGACCGATCTGTTTCCCACTATCTTAGACCTTCTCGGAATCGGTAAAAACCTGACCTTGGCTCGCACAGGACCGCGTCCGACCGCCGAACTCTTCCCGCAGGACATGCAACTGGGAACGGAGACGGTTACACTGCACGGTCATAGCCTAGCCCCATTGATTCGTGGTGAGACAGACCGTGTGCGCGACTACGCCTACACAGGTCACCATGATCGCTCGTGGTCAATTCAAGATACGGTGTGGCGTCTGCACGTTCCACTAGAGGGGGATGCACCCAGCGAACTGTACGATCGGGGGGCAGATCCGTATGACCAGCGGGATGTGGTAGCAGATCATGGGGATCTTGCGGACGATCTGGAGCTGCAATTACGCCGCTGGGTGGCGCGTCTGTGATTCAACCAAGGCTCATATAAAAAGGAAGTGCAAAATACGAAAAGAAACCGTAGGCAGGGCATCTTGCCCCGCAGGAACCTCGACCGAGAGATCGAGGCTACGGGAGAATTAAATGACCCTAATTCAGATAGGAGGGTACATTGAAAGTTATAGATCTAAAAACGATGGTCGTTGAAAACGAACCACCTTACAACGGTGGCAGATACCTATTGTTTCTGGAACTCATAACCGACGAAGGTATATCCGGATTGGGCGAGCGCATCACCGGGAATACCTACTCACGTAATCTGGAGGACCTGAAGTCACAGATCCACCTGATAGAAGAGATGGGACGGGCGTTCATCATCGGCGAGAACCCATTCAACATCGAGAGACTCTGGGATCGGATGTACGCTTCCCGCCACGACTTCCGACACCCAAGCCTCCACGCGACCCCAGTGATCAGTGCAATCGAGATGGCATTATGGGACATCGTGGGTAAGGCGACGAACCAGCCGATCTACAATCTTCTAGGTGGCAAGTACCACGACCAACTTCGGGCTTACGCATACATGCCCGGCGGCGGGTTTCGAGATAACCCCGAACAAGCAGGTGAGGTCGCAGCACAACTACTCGAAGCGGGCAACACCGCTTGCAAACTCGATCCATTCATGCCAGAGTATCCCATACCGAGGGATATTCCATTGTGGGAGATTGAACACGCGGCAAAGATATTTGAAAGTATTCGGAAGACTGTCGGCAACAAGATAGAGGTCGGGATCGGGACTCACGGTCAGCTGACGACCTATAGTGCGATTCGTGTCGCCGATTATCTTGAACCGTATCGCCCCTTCTGGTTCGAGGAGCCAGTTCCCCCAGAGAATGTCGATGAGATGGCAAGAGTTGCTGCCCACACAAGCATTCCAATCGCTACGGGGGAACGACTAGTTACAAAGTATGAGTTCTCACAAGTGCTTGAAAAACGAGCCGCCCAGATTATCCAGTTGGATGTCGGACAGTGTGGCGGGATCATGGAGGCGAAGAAGATCGCGATCATCGCTGAGGCACACTATGCGGTAATCGCACCCCATATGGCTTGTGGTCCCATAGCAGCTGCCTCCGCGATTCAGATCGATACCTGTTCTCCGAACTTCCTCATCCAAGAGGCAAACCAAGGTCCGCTTCACAAGATAATTTTCAAAGAACCGCTTGTGTTCGAGAACGGCTACATCATTCCACCAACGGGACCAGGGCTAGGTATTGAGTTCGACGAAGATGTGCTGAAGGGACATCTGATTAAATCGCTTTGACAACGTCTATATCGCTTATCTAGGACTTACGCAGTTGGCTCATAAGTCCCCCTGATAAGTGGCACATCCCGATGAAATCGGGGGGGGATTTAGGGAGGGGGTTAAAAATAAAAAAATCTCGCGCCGTGTGCTAAATTTGCGTAAGTCCTGTTATCAATTGACTTACTCATGAAGGTGTGATAGCATAGCCCTTCAGTCCAACTGATTGTCGTTTTATGTAAAATACGGTAAAAAGAATCCAAAACAGAAGGAGTGTTTTAATGCTTGTTGACATCCACACGAATCTCGGTTGGTATCCCGATCACTATTCCGACGAATTTGTCGAATTCGCACTTGCTGCCAAGAAAGCGAAGATGCGGATTACGCCGGACGTCTACTTCGCCGGTGAGGAGGAAGAGGAAAAGAACGCCTTTGACTCTACGCCCGAAACCCTACTTGAAGCGACCAAGAGTTGCGATAAGGTCGTCGTGTTTGGGCTAAAAGCACCTTTCTGCGGCATCAACATCCCGCAGGAGATGGTCGCGGATTTTGTCAACCAACATTCGGATCGCTTTATCGGTTGGTGTTCGGTCGATCCAAACGATGAAGATTGTGTGGATCAACTTGTCTACAACGTCGAAGAACTTGGACTTCGCGGACTGAAAGTCGCACCTATCTACCAGAACTTTGACCCACAGGATACGAAACACCTACCGCTTTTCAAAAAAGCTGAAGTGTTGGATATCCCGGTGATCTGGCATCAGGGCACCTCCTTTGTTCGACCCGGACCGTTGAAATACTCGAACCCAGTTATGTTGGAGGACATCGCAGTCGCCTGCCCGAACCTTCGCATGATTATCGCACACATGGGGCATCCGTGGGAAACCGATTGCGTGGTACTAATTCGCAAACACCCCAATCTGTATGTCGACATCTCCGCACTCCACTATCGTCCGTGGCGGCACTATCAAGCGTTCATTACAGCCCTTGAGTACGGAGTAGAGCATAAGCTGATTTTCGGTTCCGATTTTCCCTCCGCTACCCCAGAACAGGTTATCGCCGGACAGTATAAGGTGAACGATATTGTCGAGGGAACTAACTTCCCAAAGTTCCCCGAGAAAGCGATTCACAACATTATCTACGAGAATTGGAAGCAATTCAATGTACTATGAGACAACGATGGTTCACAGCCATCTATAGCAACCCATTACTATAAGTCTCACTTCAACTGCGATGTTGTCTCATGAATTTTGAATCTTCAAAATATGTCTGTAGTTATATCAAGGTTTGTGATATAATTTACGCTCAAATCCTGATCTAATTGGAAATTGCAATGGTAACATCAATAATCCTTACAGTCATAGGGATCGCTGTTTCAGTAATAACCCTATTTTTGCTGATGATCAAGTTTGTTAAAGAACCCCTTGATAAGAGAATAGACGGGGTTGATAAAAGAATGGATAGAGTTGAAACAAATCTCTCAACTCGAATAGACGGAGTTGATAAGAAGGTGGATAGAGTTGAAACAAATCTCTCAACTCAAATAGATGGAGTTGATAAGAAGGTCGACAAACTATATGAGATTCTCCTTACTCATTACATGGATAAGGATAAGGAACAATAGCCGAAAGGTTATCGTGGAAAGCAGAGGTGCCCAGGTGAATGGCTCAACTTGAATATAGACAATTCATTCGGCTCGATTGATTCCCGACAGGACATAATTTCGCTGTGCACCCTGTTGCAGCACACGCCTACCGATCTACACACCACGTATTTAGCCAACTACGCCCCTACGCAAACAGAGACTTCCCATGAGAATTACACAGATTGAACCGATCCCCGTCCGAGTTCCCCTGAAGGCGGGATTGACAACAAAGACCGCCCACGGCGAACATATCGACTCGCCTTACGTCATCGTTCGCATCTACACTGATACAGATTTAGTCGGTCTGGGCGAAGCAACAGTCGCACCTCGCTGGAGCGGTGAAACCAGTCGCGGCTGTGTCGCTGCCATAGAGGAACTGATTGCCCCTGCGCTGGTTGGCGCTGACCCCACCCAGATCAATTCGCTGCGAGCGATCATGGACAGAGAGATTAAGCTCAACCCGTTCACAAAGGCGGGGGTAGAGATGGCACTGTGGGACCTGTCCGGCAAAGCAGCAGGGGTTCCCGTCTATCAACTGCTCGGCGGGCAGGTCCGTGATGCAATCCCAATCAAGATGGTTGTCGGTGCGTTCGATGTGCCCCAAGCGGTCAGTCTGGCAGAACGATTCCTCAATTGGGGGGTACGTTGCCTGAAAGTCAAGGTTGGGCTCGATCCAGTGACAGATCTGCAGCGCGTTAAAGCTGTGCGAGAGGTCGCTGGTCCAACGATTCCGATCGGCATTGACGTCAATTGTGGCTGGAGCCTAGATACCGCTCGCCGTATGCTCCCCAAACTTGAACCTTACGATATACTCTTCGCAGAGCAACCCATCTCTCCCGATGATCCAAAATCGCTCGCACAACTCAGGGAAGCGACGCACATTCCAATCATGGCAGACGAGAGCCTTTTCACACTTGCAGATGCGTGGCTGCTAGCCAACGCGCGTGCCGCCGATATTTTTAGCGTGTATCCCGGTAAGCACGGCGGGTTGAGCCCCACCCTCGAAATTGTACATGTTGCAAAGGCTGCCGGCGCAGTGGGTAGTATCGGAAGCAATTTGGAGTTGGGGATTGGGACCGCTGCGATGCTGCACGTCGCAGCCGCGATACCCACCATCGACAGCGAAATTTACCCAGCAGACCTCATTGGACCGCTCTACCATGAAGCGGACCTATTGCGGGAGCCACTCACTCTCGGTCCTGAAGTTGCTCGTGTCCCCGAAGGTCCTGGACTGGGTGTCGAGTTGGATGAAGAGCAGTTAGCACATTGGAGAGATAAAAACGCATGACCCAGCATCCATCAAGACATATAAAAAATTACCATGCGAAAGGAAAAGCTGTGAAAATTACCCAAATTGAGCAGATTCCCGTGGAGATCCCTTATATGGAGCGTGTACGGGACCACCTTCGGAAAGGTTGGAACTTCGGCAACCGCGCCACAGATGATGAACTTCAAGCAAATAGAAGTGAGTTTGAAAGGCAGTGGCGTGAATCGTCGCCGCCTACTGTAGGGACGTCGATCTATCGTGTACACACCGATGAGGGAAACATCGGGATCGGCGAAGGCACCGGTATCGCTGAAGAAAAACTCCAGACGTATCTAGGCAGAAGCCCTTTCGAGTTTATCATGGACGATACCGCGGGCCCTCTTCAGATCGCGTTTTACGACCTGATGGGTCAGGCGGTTGGACTGCCGATGGCGCGGATGTTTGGTCCCTGTCAGGAGAGTGCTCCAATCGCATATTGGTCACAATGTTTCCCGCCGGAGGTTTTACAGGAAGAGGTAAAAATTGCGCTAGAAAGCGGTTTTCGGGTGCATAAATTCAAACGCCGTGCCCACACTGACGTGGTGGAACAGGTTCAAGCCATCGCGGAGATAGCACCGGACGATTATGAACTCACGATCGACGCCAACACCACCTTTGGAACTGTGGAACGTGCCCTCTCCTTTGGTCGGCGGTTAAAAGAATATCCCCACGTCAAGTGCCTGGAATCACCCATCAATCAGGAGGATGTTGAAGGGTATCTGCGACTGAAGAAAGAACTCGGTCTACCACTAGCAATCCACTTTGGCTCACCGTCCCCAACGATTTCACTTCCTTCGCCCGCGTACGACTATTATGTGGTGGGCGGATGGCTCGCTGGCATTCTACGATGTGCCAACATCGCCTCTGCTGCGAACAAGCCGTTCTGGCTCCAGATGGGTTTTACAGGTGTTTCTGCGGTCTTCATGGTGCATCTCGCCGCCGCCCTCCCGAATGCGTCACTGAGTCATGTTTCACTTTACATACTGCTAGAGCATTCACTTCTTGCTGAACCGTTGACAATTAAAGACGGACTAGCGAAGGTTCCGGATAGACCGGGGCTGGGTGTGGGGCTCGATATGGATGCGGTTGAACGGTATCGGGTTGGTTAATCACTTCTATAAAAGGAATGGACAAATGAATTTAAGAAAAAAAAGCAAACGAATTAGCTGTACCTGCCTTGTGATTATCGGGCTTATCGTTTCATTGAGTTTAGTTACCTCCAACGTTAGCGCGCAAAAACGTAAATTTCTCAGCGTAGGCACGGCACCGCCGGGTGGGGCGTTTTTCGTCGTCGGTGGTGCGATCGCACAGGTCGTCAGCAGCCATACAGGCGACCTGAACTGGGAAGTTTCCGCAGAAGCGACCAAAGGCACACAGGAAAATATCCGGCGCCTCGCCAAAGGCGAGTTAGAGTTTGCCCTTGCCAACGCTGCGATCTCTTATTTCGCAGTTCGGGGCGAAGGGGCATGGAAAGGGGAACAACCCATCCGAGTGGTGATGACCCTTGCGCCCAATGTTGCCCTCTTTATCACGTCACAATCCTCCGGTGTAAAGAAGATTTCGGATTTGAAGGGGAAACGCGCGGTGGTCGGTCCCGCAGGCGCGGGATTTGAGTATTTTCTAGAGCCTATTTTGGCTGCACACGGTGTAAGTTACCAAGATTTTTCGCCACTCCACAACACCCAAGCCGGCGCCGTTGACATGCTCGCTGACGGTTCCGCCGCTGCTGCGTTCTTGGGCGGGGCAGTTCCGACCGCATCAATTACGCGAGCCAGTGCATCCCAGAACATCTTTTTCATTCCCTTCGATGATGCAGCGAAGCAGGAGTTGTTTGAAACCTACCCATTCTTTAACGCTGTTGTTATCCCTTCGGGGACGTACCGGGGTCAAGACGAGCCTTTTCAAGGTATGAATGTCGGTGCCATGCACCTGATTACTGCTGCAACTTTGGACGCGGACACAGTTTACCAGTTTACCAAGGTCCTCTACGAACAACGTGCTGAAGTCGTGAAGATACACCCTGCGGGCAGAGCAATCAATCCCAAAAATGCTGTGAAGGATACCGGCACACCATTTCACCCCGGTGCAATCCGTTATTTTAAGGAGATTGGAATTTGGCATGACGAAAGCCCAACGCCTCCTAAATCTTCAGATAACTAAATTGCTATAGTGGAGGTCGTGACCTGTGCAATTCGGCATATTCTACGAACACCAGATCCCGCGCCCATGGAACGATGGCGATGAACTGAAGTTATTTCAAGACGCCCTCGATCAGGTCGAACTTGCGGATCAACTCGGCTATGATTACGTGTGGGAGGTTGAACACCACTTCCTTGAGGAATATTCCCACTCCTCAGCCCCCGAAGTGTTCCTCGCCGCGTGTAGTCAGAGGACAAAGCAGATTCGGCTCGGTCACGGCATTGTCCTGATGCCGCCCGCCTACAATCACCCCGCCCGTGTCGCCGAGCGGATTGCGACCCTAGATCTCGTTTCCAACGGACGAGTGGAATGGGGCACCGGCGAATCCGCTTCACACATAGAACTCGGCGGTTTCAGAGTTGAGCCAGAGTTAAAGCGCGAGATGTGGGAGGAGTGCACCCGCGAAACCGCCAAGATGATGGTGCAGACGCCTTACGCCGGTTTTGAGGGGAAGTATTTTTCGATGCCGCCCCGTAATGTTTTACCAAAGCCGATTCAGAAGCCGCACCCACCTATCTGGGTTGCCTGTCCAAGTCGCGATACCATGCGATATGCAGCGCGGAACGGTATGGGTGCCCTGACGTTTGCATTCGTCCATCCAGACGATGCGAAGTTCTGGGTCGAGGAGTATTATGAGATTGCCGAGAAGGAGTGTCAGCCGATTGGTCAGGCGGTGAATCTGAGCGTTGCAATGGTGAGTGGCTTTTCATGCCATGAGGATGAAGAAACAGCGATCGAACGTGGTCTCGATGGCTTACGATTTTTCACACATGGACTCTCACACTATTACGTCGGCGGATCCCATGTCCCCGGCCACACGGACGTTTGGGAGTCGTTTCAGGCAGCGCCAGAGCCACCGCATGAGGCGAGAGGTGGTATCGGCACACCAGATCAGCTCCGCGAGCATCTGCTGAAGTACGAGGAGATGGGAGTTGATCAGGTGGTCTTTATCCAGCAGGCGGGTCGCAATCGGCACGAAGATATCTGCGAATCCCTAGAATTGCTCGCATTGCGTGTCATGCCCGAATTCAAAGAACGGGACGAGTTACATAAAAAGCAAAAACTTGAAAGACTTGCCCCCATCATTGAGACTGCCGAGTCCCGTATCCCACCGCTTACAGAGCTTGACGAAATACCCACTGTCACCGCTTATCCCGCGTTAAAGCAACAACGTGAAGGCAAGCCACCCGAAAAGGCGGAGATGTCGGAAGATGGGAAGGCGTTTCTCCTCGCCATCGAAGGCGGCCAGCGCGTGAAAAAGACGGTCTCCGATCAGTGACACACAACTACACTCCTACGACTGTTCATCTAAGGAGCTTATTACATCCGACAAATGAGCGACCAGACGCGAAATACCTTCCTCTCCTCGCTCTGCAGAGGCGGTCCGTGCATCCGCCCCCATCTGTCCAAACAGCGGGTCATTTGAATCAAAGCACACGCCGGGATGGCGCTTCTCAATCGGAGGAGCTTCACCCTTGGGCCAAGCTGATGTATCCCGCCCTGAATGTAGGGCGGTCATATCGATGAACTCCGGGAATAAACAGAGCCCGTAGGAGGTCTCCTCCCGCGCCGCATGATCGCCGGGGAGTTTTACGGCTTCTCCGCAGATTGACCTTTCCGTGCCCCAGAAAAAAAAGGTGTCGGGATGCGCCTGTTGGACCGGCGGAATATGTTTGTCCAGCATCCCTTGCCAAGGATAGTGTCCTGCGAGCAGCACGATAATCCGAAATCCGAATCTGATCAACTGTTCGGTGGTATTGACCAAAATCGAAGCGGTCGCTTCCTCCGGCTGATAGTGCGTCCAGAGAAAATCCCCATGGCCACCATTTGCGCCCCACCACATCGTCGGTAGGATGACACCGCCCGTGTGTTCGGCAATCCGAAGGCAGATGCGTTCCGCTTTCAGTCCATCATATCCAACAGGCAGGTGCCACCCATGATGTTCGAGAAGGCCAAGGGGCCAGAAGGCGATTGGAGTTGCTTTAATACAGTCCGCTAGTTCGTCCGGACGCAGTTCCTGATAACGTCTCCATATTGGCTGCATCGTTAATCCTTTTGTCTTCACTCGCTTCATGGAAATGGGGTGGTTTTACAGGTCCGTGTCGAGAAATCGCTGCAACGCCGCTTTCGCCTGATCCCGAATCGGAGTACCATGCGCAAAACAGATGGCATCGAAGGGGTAGTCCATCAGCCCCAGCAGCGAATCTCGCGCTCTCCGACGATCAGAAATAGCTTCAAGCTGATTGGTAAAGATACCGATTTCGCCTTCGGGGACACCAATATCTGCCCGTCCGCCACATACGGCATCTCCCACGATGAGGAGTCCCTTCTCTTGCTTCACTAAGAACGCCGTCTCTTCCGTCCAACCAGAATCGGGAATATAAATCACTTCGACAGCATCCCACAACCGATCTCCACCCTTAAAAGTGCCGTCTATCGTCGCTTCCGCTTCCGGTAATCCGAGGGCGTTAAGGTAAATTTCGCAGCCCCATTGTTCTCGGAAAATCTCCCCTTCCCTGAGATGCCAATTGCAGGTCAAGAGGATGTGGGTTGGCGTACCAATTTCCTCAATTTGCTGAATCTCCGCATCCGTCAAAGGCAGCGGATCAACCAATGCCAAGACGTTTGCCCGGTCTATACGAATCGCACAACTGTTCCAATCGTAAGTTGTTTCAGGTTTGCCGTGGCGTTCGGTCCAGTAATAGACATCACCGTAAAGATGTTGGAACATTCCCAATACTACCCAATTTTTGATTAAGAATATATTGTTAAGCCAACCTTTGAAAGAAGCAAAGGATTACTAGACCTGCCCTTGACTAAATCGAGTTCATCAGGTAATCTGTAATTAAATATCATCCCGATTTCAGAATTTGAGGTAAATTATGAAACTTGAAGATTACTTTGACTCTCAGGCACCAAACGACATCCGGCTGAAGGGAACTCGTGTCGGCATTGAACGGATTCTCTACGACTATATTCATCGAGACTGGTCGCCGGAGCAGATTGAAGAAACCTATCGTCACGCCTTAACACTGGAACAGGTCTACGCAACAATTACCTACTA
>JAGWBT010000050.1:15577-34008 GCA_021295755.1 Candidatus Poribacteria bacterium | reverse complement strand
TTTTTGTACCCGCTGTCATTGCGATTGCAGCTGTCACCCTGCTGGTCTGGTGGTTTGGCATGGACGCTGGTTTTACGCCATCGATGATCCGGATGGTAGCGGTGTTGGTTATCGCTTGCCCTTGCACACTTGGGCTTGCGACACCGACCGCTATTATGGTCGGTACAAGCAGAGGGGCGGAACAGGGCATCCTTTTCAAGGATAGCAAGGCACTTGAACTCGCGCATTCGCTCAAGGTGATTATTCTCGATAAGACCGGCACGATTACAACAGGTGAACCATCGGTGACGGATATAGTGATTGCGGAAGGCGACACCCTAAGCGTTATCACCAAGGCGTTGGGGAATGGGGTAGAGATGGGAGAGGGGCAGCAGGAAGAAACCGCACTCCTATGGCTGGCTGCCTCGGCGGAGCGGGGGAGCGAACATCCGATCGGTGAAGCCATCGTACGATCGGCGCAGGCGCGTGGGTTGTCGCTGGTAGAGCCTTCCCAGTTTGAAGCGTTAGCTGGACATGGTGTTCTCACTCAGATCGAAGGGCATCAGGTCGTCCTAGGCAATCTTAAAATGATGGACGAGCAGAATGTCGATCTTAATGATTTGGGAGTCGAAGCGGCGAAGTTACAGGCGGGGGCGAAAAGTGTAATCTGGGTTGCTCTCGATGGCAAAGCCGCAGGGCTAATTGCTGTGGCGGATACTATCAAGCCCGGTTCCAAGGAAGCCATCGATAAGATGCACCGTCTGGGTTTGCAGGTGGTGATGGTCACAGGCGATAACCGAGCCACAGCGGAAAGACCGGATCCTCGCCGAAATCCTACCTGAGGATAAGGCAGCGGAAGTGGAGAAACTGCAGCTGGAAATGAAGGGGGAATCTCAAGCTATCGGAGGTGTGGCAATGGTCGGTGACGGCATCAACGATGCACCGGCATTAGCCCAAGCGGATGTGGGCATCGCCATCGGCACAGGGACTGATGTGGCGATGGAAGCGGCTGATGTCACCCTGATAAGCGGTGATCTTCGGTCTGTACCACAAGCGATTGCCCTCAGCAAAACGACAATGCGCGTCATCAAGCAAAATTTGTTCTGGGCTTTTTTCTACAATGTCCTCCTCATCCCGGTGGCAGCGGGTGCGCTGTACCCGTTCACTTTCCTACCGATGATGCTACGCGCCCTGCACCCTGTGCTGGCTGCCCTCGCCATGGCTTTTAGCAGTGTGACCGTCGTCACCAATAGTTTGCGAATGAAGCGGTAATTAATTTACCGTTGTGCAAGTCCGATCCTACAAGGAAAAAGCCGATGAAAATTCATGGTCCACTTCGAGGCATCGTCCTCTCTGTGATACTCCTGATCTCTGCCGTTTCGGCTTTGGCTGACGACTATTTCGATCAAATCACAGTCTTCTCTCACGGCAGGATTACCCGCTTTGTCGAAATGCCGATCACCGTTTACATTACACCGACGCTACAAGTGACCTACCTTCCCGCGCTAAGGTATGCGATGCGACAGTGGGAAGCGGTCTCCGATGGAAAAATTCAGTTTCAGGAGTTGAGAACGAGCAAGGATGCTGATATTTTGGTCCGTTGGGGATATAACAACCCGGCAAACATGGATATGACCTATGGAAAAGCAGAACTCACACGCCACCGCTTTGGGGATTTCTCCGTCGAAATTATCCTCTCACTACCTAGGCCTTCGTTATCGGAAAAACTGTCGCGGGAAGAGACTCGAACGGTTTGCCTTCATGAATTTGGACATGCTATCGGGCTGTGGGGGCATAGTCCTAATCCACTTGACGTGAGTTTTTGGGCATCAATTGCACAACGTCCAACTACTCGGGATCGAGCAACATTACTGAAAGTCTACTCCACACCACAAAACACGCCTCAACACGATATTGCCATTAACATTTTAAAAGAGCAGCTCGAAACCAACCCAACGAACGCACGCACACATTACCTGCTAGGGACAATCTACGACGACAAGGGAGATACCGAACTGGCTGTTGCTAGCTTCAAAAACTGTCTTGAAATAAACCCAGACTTCGACCCGGCACGGGAAACCCTGCTACAGGTATACCAGAGAGTTGGTCTCTCCCAACAAGCGGTGGACCTACTTGAAGAAACGCTCAAGCAGATGCCTTCGTCCAACGATTACAACACAATTGGCGTGATGTACTATCGGACCGGAGAAATTGACCAGTCCATAACTGCCTTCCGAAAATCGCTCAAAATGAATCCCTACGATCCGACGCCTCGGAATAATCTTTATCAGATATTTCGGGAGCGAGGTATCGAGGCACTGAACGTTAAAGCGTATCAAAAAGCGGCGATGTATTTCGGCGAAGCACTCCAGTTCAAACCGGAGGATGCGCTTCTGTATCGCCTTATGGGCGATGCTTATGCAAGGGACGGTGACCTCAAAAGCGCCATCGCACAATACCGTAGGGCATTTGAATTCGATCCCGCTGAATTAGAAATCAAACAGAACCTTGCGGGGTATTTGAGCAACTACGGTGTAGAGTTGACGGGCGCCCAGCGTTGGGAGGAGGCAATCGCTGCGTATCGGGAAGCGTTACAATTGACCCCAACGCTGAATATCGCGTATGCAAACCTAGTGGATGTTCTGTGGAAACGCGCCAACACACACCGCAAATCAGGGCATATCGACAAGGCGATTGATGCCTATCTCCAACTTATTCAGGTAGATGCTGATGCCGATGCACACAGCCTACTCGGCGAACTGTATCTCAAAAAAGGGGCATATCCACAGGCGATTGACGCATTCCGGTCAGCGTTTTCCGCAAAACCTGATGATTGGCAATCTCGTAAGAACCTCGTTGCTGCCTACCATCATTACGCACAACACCTCGACAGCAAAGAACGATACAATGAAGCAATAGATCAGTTACGGCTTGCGCTTGCGTTGTCGCCTCAACAGGTGAATCTCCGATTGAGCATCATCAACACTTATCAACTTGCAGGTGACTTCGTAACTGCTGAAAAAGAGTTGGGGGCGCTTTTGAAAGATGCGCCTCAGAGTTTGCAAACAGAAAACGTGTCAAAAAATCTATACGTCGCACGCGGAAATACGCTCATGAATCAAAGAAGATATACTGCCGCGCTTGCCGAGTTTGAAAAGATCGACGCATCGGCAAAAACTACAGAAGTTTACAATACAATCGGCTATCTTTACCTGTTGAGAAGACAACCAATTTTAGCGATAGAAGCTTTTGAGTCCGCCTTGGCTCTTACACCGATAAATAACATTGCTTATCAAAACCTGTTATCAATTGAATCCCAATTTGAGCGGCAGTTTGTCGATGATCGGCATTCACCACGCATTAAGAACCACCTTGCCCGTGCGCGAAATAGCCTCGCTGTGTGTTATATTGGTCGCGATGAAATTTTGGACGCTGTGGAGGAATACCGTGCAGCGTTGGAGGTAGAACCAACGGCAAAGGAAGTGAGAGTCACACTGAGAGACACCGGCAGGCGCCTGACATTGGCGTTGGAAGAAAAGAATGCACTTCAACAGATGAGAGAAGTTATGGGTTGGATTCAGGAATTGGACGCTGACAGTTTGAGCGCCGAACAGCTACTTGATGGTGAAAATTAGGGAGTGCGTGAAAAGGTGCAGATCGATGCAACGGCATCAAACCAACTGGAGGGGATAAATGGAGGGGTTACGGAATATCAATTCAAGGTTGGAACTATTCGTAGATGATTGGCTTATCGAAGAGATGAATGGCGTTAGTCTTCAAATGCACAATCCCATTCCCCAAGAGGTCGTCCTTGAGTTCAATCAACCGTGGGAAGGGTCAATAAGTTATGATCCGGTGGTGATGCAAGAGGGTGATTGCTATCGGTTGTGGTATCGGGGGTGCGGTTCGGAATCGACATGGGAAGACCAATGCACAGCCTATGCAGAGAGCACAGATGGTGTGCATTGGGAACGTCCAACGCTAGGAATCTTTGAGTTCAACGGGAACAGGGAAAACAATATTGTCCTCCAAGGGAGCGAAGCAAAAGCGCTGTGTGTTTTCAAGGACGGCAACCTAAATGCGTCAGACTCAGAGCGTTACAAAGCCGTTGGAGTAGGTCCGCCGATAGATAAACGTGCTACGTTGCGGGGGTTCACCTCCCCAGATGGTGTGCATTGGCAGACGTTGGACCAAGATCCGATCTTGATAGCACCAGATGACCCTTGGCCCATGTTTGATTCTCATAACGTTGCATTCTGGGATACGATGCAAAACCGGTACGTGACATATGCACGGGGTTGGATTCCGCCGGGCATCCGATCCATTCGCCGAAGCGTTTCAGATAACTTTCGTCATTGGTCTGACTTGGAATTCATTGATTTAGGAAATTCGCCAACAGAACATCTCTACAAAAACGCCTGCACACAGTATTTCCGAGCGCCCCATATCTACCTGATGTTCCCCAAACGTTTTGTCCCTGACCGTAAGTTCGATAAAGATTGGCCAGCCAGCGGTCTCTCCGAAAGCGTTTTCATGACCAGCCGCGATGGCGTACACTGGGATCGGCGTTTTATGGAACCGTTCCTGAGTCTTGGTTCTGACCCCGACAGCTGGACAGACCGAAATCTGTACGTTGGCGTGGGTGTTGTTCCAACGGGTTCTGCGGAAATGTCGGTCTATTTTATGGAGCATTACCGGCGTCCATCTATCCGTCTCCGGCGCGGTGTACTCCGAACTGACGGATTTGTCTCAGTTAATGCGCCCTACGCCGGCGGCGAATTTTTGACGAAACCGTTGATTTTTGAGGGAGATAAGTTGGTCGTTAACTACGCAACATCTGTAGCGGGAGGCTTGCGTGTTGAAATCCAAGACACGGAGGGACAGCCAATTGATGGGTATCGGTTAGCTGAGTGTGTTGAGATTTTTGGGGATGAAATTGAGCGGGTCGTCAGATGGGAGAACGGCAGCGATGTTGGTTCGCTGGCAGGCAGGGCGGTTCGTCTCCGCTTTGTTATGGCAGCGGCAGACCTGTACGCCATACAGTTTCGGGCATAGTTGTGCCATGTTAACCTAAGTTATGGTCTGTTATACACATTGCGCTCCTCCGGAGCGAAAGACCAAACCTATCAACCTAAACAGAAAATCAATGGATTTTCAACGACTAGCAACTTGAGCTATGCTAATGGCGTACTGGTCTGTCAAATCTAAACCGATGCATAATCGCCTACTAGCCGATATTTAGGTAACGTGCCGCATCGGCTTCCTGCCATTGGAATTGTAGGTGTGCTGTTTCGTGTGGCTTGAACGGCTTTATCACCTCATCAACAGGTGTACCTAACACATCAATCTGTTCAAGATCTGCGACCCCGTAACCCATCTCATTGGCATAATGGAACAGACCGATCTCCAACGGTTCAAATCCCATCGCCTTTGTGGTTACAGCGTCCGCAGCAAACACATCAGCACTGGCAACAGCAATTCCGAGCGGAATCGAATCTGTACCGCCCGGACCGTTCCCCTGCAAGCCAAGGGTGCCGTCGATCACAGCGATATCCGGACAGAGATGACGGGAGAGGCGAATCAAATTGATGTTCAAGGTTTGCGCCTCACGCGGCAATTCCCGATCGGCGTGGCTATGGTAACCGTGCATTTTGATGCGATCTGAGAGATGGAGCGTTCCCATAATCATGTTTTTGAGGGCAAGCGTTACCACATCGACATCATGCGTTTTTGCAACCGCAACAGAAATTGTGCACGGACAATCGAGCACGGTCTTAGGCATCCGCACGGGCACTTCGCTGCGATCGGCAAGAACGACAGGCGTATCTTCCCAACCCTCATCTTGATGCAGGTCTACCAACCGAATCGGAATGGTATACTCGTCGAGCAAAGATTTGTAACCGAAATTCTCGAAAGCCTCTCCCGAAAACGCTTGGTTGGCACCTTCTGCGATGATAATCTCTTGGGGTGGCTCCGGCACAGTCAACAAGAAGTCCATTGCACCACGGATTGCGTCAACGTGTGTCGAGGCGAGTTGATTTGTACTGGAAAGGAAATTCGGCTTCAACATCACCTGCTCGCGCAACTTTGATGTGATATCGTCGCGCACGAGATCCAGAGCGGTGAAGACATTTTGGCGTCGCTCGCCGGTTCGGGCGAGTCCAACTCTCGTTTGATTGGTAGCCATCGGTATCCTCCTTGTTCTTTTACATTTCCACATTTTCCCCGCAATATAACATATGCAGGCAAAGCAATTCAGGAAAAGTTGTTGAGTCGTAAAGGGCGAGGTGAGATCGCCCAAACTGTCTAAATTAGAGAATTCAACATTTGGGCAAAACGAGGAACAGCAGTCATTGCATCCTCGGCGGCTTCATATTCGATAGACAGATACCCTTTGTACCCCTGTGTTTTGAGCATCCCAACGATTTTGGAAAAGTCTGCTTCCTCCTTGCCATCGCTTCCCCTTGGAATCTCTGTCTTTGCATGGGCGGTTACAGCGTAAGGGGCGACACGCGCTAGCGAGCCGTAGGGGTCTTGACGGAAGTTGCCCGTATCCAAATTCACGCCGACCCACTCCGAGTCAACTGACGTAATCAGATCGATAACCTGATCTGCTGTAGACGTTATCCCTCCGTGATTTTCCAGCGCTAGCAAAACGCCACGCGGCGCAGCGTATTCAGCACACTCCTTCAAACCGTCAATTGTCCATTGGCGAGCTTCCGCCTCACTATGTCCTTCAGGCGTTCCTCCCGCAAACACACGCAGGCAGGGTGCCCCAAGTTTAACGGAGACATCAACCCAATTCTTGACAGACTCAACCTGTGCGGACCGTTCACCGGGGTCAGGGTCTGTGAAGCGATTTCCAACAGCCGCTGCCGAAACCTGTAACCCTAGCAGGTAGCATTGACGTTTCAGGGTGTACAAATAAGCATCGTCCGTTGACGGGAAATAGTAAGCGGTCAACTCGACGCCGTCCACGTCCATTTCGACCGCCTTCTGTAGAAAACCCTCAAGGCTCATTTCACCGCTTGTCAAATACTGGCGAAATGAATAGGCGGCACATCCAATCTTCATGGTTGGTTTATGCCTCCTTACGTTCCAGCAGCTCAATTTCGTAGCCGTCCGGATCATCGATGAATGCCATCTTCATGCCGCCCGATGTGAACTGTTCGCGCCAACCGTCGGGCCAAATCTCAATGCCATCTTTCTCCAACGTGTCACAGCAGGCGACGAGATCTGGGACCCCAATGGCGAAGTGCATTAAATCTTCTGGGACATTGAGCTCATAATCGGGTGAATAGGTTAGTTCGACGGTATGCAGGTTACCGGGTAGTTCCAGATGCGCAATCTGATTGCCCGCAGGCGATTTGTCGCTTCGACTTTTAACGACAAAGCCCAGATGGTCGCAATACCAATTGATTGATTTATCGAGGTCACTTACTCGAACGCGGGTGTGTAAAAAAACAGCCATTTGGTTTCCTTTCTGTTGTCAATTTTGGATGAATCAATTGAGGCAGAAATGCTGTAAATAATGATAACACACCCTCCATTATCAAGCAAGTCCTTTTACAACTGAATGCGATCTTAGGAGACTTTCGGAATATTCGTATTGAAAAATGGTGTTAGATGTGAGATAGTTATAGGAAGTTCATTGGTTTATTGAACTGATGAATTATGCTTGATAATTAGTATGGTGTTGGGTTTCGCGGTTCGCGTTCAACTCAACCTACAACACTAGGAGACCTGTCCAATCAACTATTGGGTTAAAATAACCCAAGTTGCTAGGGCGTGTTGACATTTGTGTAAAGCTGTCCAGAATCGTAGGGGTGAGGTCCCCTCGCCCACCGTCCAACGTGGGTTGGGCAACCCAAACCATACAAGTTGGAGATTGTAGATTGTAAGTCGAGATTCATATCTCGACACCGAAACGTCGATTTTGGAAAATCGCCTTACAGCAATCCAAGACCATCTCTGATATGTGAGCAAAGGTGATACCTTATGAAAACCATGATGGCTATGTTGATGCTTACGTTGTTTGCGTCATCAGTATGGGCAGAGATATTTCGTGATGATTTTAACGATGGTGACTTAAAGGGATGGACATTCATACAAGGTGCCGAACATGGTAGGATTCAGGATAGTGCATTGGTTCTCAGTTCTCCCAATCCTAAGGCCGAGTTTGGGGCAGAGGCTGTCATTGCTGTTGATGGTATAATCGCAAGCGACTATGAAGTGTCAGTGTCTGTAAAAATCAGCAGGCTAGTTGAGGGTATTCTGCGTGGTCCACACATTGGGCTGCGCGCTCATATACCTCAACGCCTTGAGCCGTTCATTGAAAGTTTTCAGGGTAACAAGACGCTCCGAACGCTTCCGTACGAGCAATCTTACAAGTTTATCCTAGGTTATCAGGATATAGGTGGTGGAGTTACAAAAAGAGGTTTTGGAGCGACCATTCAACATGTGGAGGTTTCTAAGAAAGGAAACAGATGGAATATCAATAGCGAGGGCAGATCGCGTGCATTTCGATTATTTGATTTCAGACTGCACAAGTGGTATCGGTTGAAGATCATCGCCAAGGGGAATCGGTTTCAATGCTTTATTGATGATATAGAAATGCTAGATTTTCTTAACGACACCTACACGGCGGGGAGAATTTATCTGTCGTCAGGATGGGGGAACCGTGTCCACTTCGACGACTTTGAGGTTCAATATGAGGCTCTTGCAGTACAGTCCCGAAAGCAACTCACGACCACTTGGGGAGAGAGAAAGGGTGGCTTCCATTGAAGTTCGGTCACGCATGAGTGCCAAACGAATTACCCGATTGATGCCGATGGACTCAACAAAAAACCTTAGCTGTCTGGATTCTGTTGATATTTCATTGTAACCGGATAATCCCAGCGTTGAAACTCAGAAATCTCATTACAACACAAATGTCAACATGCCCTAACCTTAGGCTATATAATATTACTATGAATACGATTAAATATCTCCTTATTCTTGCGACGACAGTCGTCGCGATTTCGATCGGGTTGGCTCAAGCGCCAACGGAAAGCCCTGAGTTGGATTCCAAATTGTATGAGCTCCACTTTCAAGAGGGCAAGGCACACAATGACAACGGGGATAGAGCACTCGCTCGGAAGCATTTCCTGATGACAATCTATCTTCATCCCGACCACGCCGGTGCGAACTATCAACTTGGACTGATGGCATATAGTGACAATAATTATTCGGCTGCCATCTCTTTCCTGGAAAGAGCGAGTGTGGCAATGCCAGATAAGGTCGAACTTTACTACTGGCTTGGCGGTGCATACTGGAAAAAGAGCCGGGCAGAAGGGGCGATAGAAAACTACCGAAAAGCGGTTGCACTCGATTCGCAACACGAGAATCGTTTTTCGCTCTATGCGTTAGAGAACCTCGCCGAAGTCTATACCCGGACGGAACGTCTCCAAGAGTCAATGGAGGCTTATCAGGCAGCACTGGAACGCGAAACGCGAAGTGGGTGGATCTCAAAAATCAAAGATCAGATTGCTGAACTGTATTTGACAATGGGCACCTATCAAGACGATGGCAACACACGATACAATGAAAAAGGCGAAGCTATCGGTGGTATTGGTAATGGAGATATGCGCACCAATCGTTACTTCGAGATAGCGAGACACACCACCGACCCAATCAAAGAAGCAATCTATTATCAGAAATCGATTGAAGCGGATCCGGGGATGTATCAGTCCTATTTTAATTTGGGTTGGGCGTTGACTCGGCAGCGGAAATACGCTGAAGCGGTTCCTGCTTTTATCCGTTCAGACGAAGTTTGGCGACAAGATCAGAACTGGAATCCAGAAGCGAACCCCAAAATCGACGCGCACGCATTTTTAGCGCTCTGTTATATCGAACTAGGGGAACCGGAAAAGGCGCTTGATTACGCCGAAATAGCGTTGGGTTCCGCTCCGAACTACTATTACGGCTTGTTGTATAAAGCAAGAGCGTTGACCAAACTAGATCGTCCTCAAGAGGCAATACCGATTCTGGAAAGCTTAGTTGACGCAAATCCAGACGAAGCAGAAATATTGTACGCGCTTTACGAGGGTTATAGCATAGCATTAGAGCCAAAATTGGCACTTGCTGCGCTACACCAAGCTGTCCGCGCTCAGGTGGACAGTCAACAGAAAACACGTTGGCAAGAAGAGATCAACGTGCTGAAAGGGAAATGATTATCAATTCTCTTTCGTAAATTTAATCTAGAATAAGGAGAAGTAACATGACAAGATTCAACCGTTACGCCTTGATTTTGGGCATGATAGCAACAATGATTTTATCAGCCGGAGCCTTTGCTGCCGAGAACCCATGCAACCCCTGCGGTGGAGAAGCGACAAACCCCTGTAATCCCTGCAATCCATGTTCGGGGATGAAACACTTTGGAATTGATGACCCCAGAGGCAGAGATGTACTCACTTTCGATTCCAAGGCACCGCTCGAAAAAATTGTCGGCACAACCAGCAAAATTACGGGCTCCGTTCAGGTCAATCCAAAGGACATCATGAAGGGATTGAAGGCATCCTTTTCATTGGATCTCGCCAGCTTGAAGACAGGAATCGACAAGCGCGATGAACATATGCGGGATAACTTCTTGGAGACAGCCAAATATCCCCAAGCGATGCTCACGATAGACAAAGTAACCAAAGCCTCTGATAACATGCTCATGGATGGGAAGACGCTCACGGTAGACGCTGAAGGCACTTTATCATTACATGGGGCTAAAAACGCCGTCCATCTAAAAGATATTACGATCACTTATTTCGACGAGAGTGAAGCCACCAAGGGCAGGCTGCCGGGCGATCTCCTGATAATTAACGGTGGCTTTTCGCTGAATCTTCCCGATTATAATATTGAAGTGCCGCAATTCATCTTTCTCAAACTAGCAGAGACAATAAAGGTGAGCGTGGACTTGGCCGGTTCGACAGCGACAACGGGGGTTGCTAACCCTTGCAATCCGTGCAACCCGTGCGCAGGGGTGAATCCCTGTAATCCGTGTGCAGGAGAGAATCCTTGTAATCCCTGCAATCCGTGTGGGGGAGCGAACCCTTGTAACCCATGCAACCCTTGTGGCGAATAGGATTAGGAGGGATGTATCTGTAGGGGAGGGCTTCAAACCCCTCCCACTCCCAGATATTTGGAAGTGCCTCAAATGAGCGTATCTGTTATTATCCCCGCCTTCAATGAAGAGGAGTCAATCGGCAAAGTCATCGCCGATATTCCCAAGGTGTGCGTTCAAGAGATTATTGTTGTTGATAACGGTTGTCTTGACCGAACGGCTGAAGTAGCTCACGCTGCGGGGGCACGGGTGGTAAGAGAGGACCACAGAGGTTACGGTTTTGCGTGTCTCGCAGGCATCGCGGCGCTAAACGCACCAGAAATTGTGGTGTTCCTCGATGGCGACTATAGCGACTTTCCGTCAGAGATGCCGTTGCTAATCCAACCAATTCTTGCCGGGGAGGCAGAGATGGCGATAGGTTCGCGAATCCGTGGCGTGCGTGAGAAAGGGGCTTTGCTTCCGCAGGCTCGTTTTGGCAATGCACTTGCCACCTTTCTGATTCGGCTGCTATTTCACGTCCACTACACTGACTTGGGTCCCTTCCGCGCGATTCGCTATGAACAGCTGCTATCGATGGATATGCAGGACAAAACCTTTGGGTGGACGGTTGAGATGCAAGTCAAAGCAGCCAAGATGGGATTACGTGTGTGCGAAGTACCGGTTAGTTATCGTAAGCGGATTGGACAATCGAAAATTACAGGAACCGTTAAAGGAACAATTTTAGCCGGATATAAAATTATTACAACAATTCTTCGTTACGGTTTGATACGATGAAAAGACTAGAAAAAATTTGGTATCTGAAGCATTTTGATATTTTCAAGGATTTGACCGACAGAGAAATCGACGTCATTGACCGTATTTCATATATGAAGCATTACAAGCGACGTGAACGGATTTACGGTCAAGGTGATCCGGGAGATCTGGTCTACCTGCTCAAAGAAGGACGGGTCAAGATCTATAAGCGGTCACCTGATGGCAAGGAGTTGACGTTGGCAGTGCTTGAAAATGGTGAAATCTTTGGTGAGATGGCGTTAATTGATGAGGAGCCCCGCGGCACAATCGCGGAGACACTGGATGATTCAGATATCTGTGTGATACGTCGTCGGGACTTTGAGATGCTGTTGAAGAAGAAGCCAGACTTGGCGATGCACGTCACCAAACTAATCGGACTGCGACGGCGTGAGATCGAAAACCAACTTGAAAATTTAGTATTCCGAAATGCACCGTCCCGGCTGGCTGCCCTGCTTATGTCGTTAGCAGAGAAGCACGGTGTACGTGATAGCCAAGGCATTATCCTGAACGTGAAACTTTCGCAGCAGGAATTAGCAAATTTGATCGGAACAGCACGGGAAACGACGAGTGCACTCCTCAATGAGTTCAAGCGGCTCGGTTTTATAGATATGCGCCACCGGCGAATTAAAATTCTGGAGCAATGGCAGCTAAAAAAAATCGCGGACGCAAAGATGAAGGAATTTTCAATCAAGGTTGACCGCGAAGAGGAAAGCGAAGCTGTTGTCCAATAACCATACCTTTCCATTGTCGATACCCTTCCTGCAATAAAAAAACCTCCCTTGTTACCATAAATTCCACTGATTCAAAATTCAAATAAATAGCGTTGGCATCAGAAGTGTGAAAAGCAGAATAGTGATAGAATTTAATTGCCACGTACCCCTTTATGTTTTATACTGATAACGTTTCAACACGAGGACCTTCAGCGAAAATTAGTGGGCTTATGTAGTATATAAAAATGAGATAAAGGTGGGAAAGATGTCAATATTTGACAAACTCGGCATTGTAACCAATATTTGGACGAAACGCATTGATGACGGCGACCGGTTTGAAGATCTCGCCCGCCAGTTTGGCGATCAAGGCTTCAAAGATATGGAGGTGCGCGAAGGAGACTACCTCCGTAACTCCGAATTTGGTGGCTTGATTGGTGAGATTGAAACAGCAATGGAACGTTATACAGACGAGCAGTGGAAGGCGATTTGTGATGCGATCTGGGAAGGGGGACAGGATTCGGCGGTTACGGCGGAGGATGGTGCCCTGTTTGCGCGTGTCAGTACATTTGTTGAGTTGGCGAGGGATTTGAAACTGAGTTACGCCATGTCGCACTCGTGGCTCGGTGCGCCTGAAGACCTTGAAGCGGACACGCAACAGATTATTCAAGCGAAAAAATTGGCATACTTACTGTGTCCAGCGGACGCACGGTTGCGGATTGTCGGACTTGCGCCTATGGGAGGGAAAACAGATTCGCAGGCTGCGATTGATAATGTAAAACGGTATCGGTCGTTGTTACCAAACTGTCCGATGGTCTTTGCGGTTGAAAATTCACGACAACCAGCAACCTTTACGCTTGATCTAGCGATGCAGGGCGGGGCTTTGTTGACCTATGATGAGGCAAATACTTACCGTGACGATGGTACCCCAGTCAACTCACCGGAGGAATTCTGGAACGCTGTGAGAATGGGAGATCTAACGTCGGTGCATTTCAAACAGAAAACGGCAGACGGTGTTTTGACACAGGTCGGCGACGGATATGTCGATTTTGCAGCGATTGGCAGACGTTTGGTAGCGGGAGGTTATAAGGGTGACCTATTGCTCGAAAACACCCCAACAGACCAGCCTTTGGAAGATGCGGTTTCGAGTCGTGTATATCTTTCGAGCCTTTTGTAATATGCGGATCGGGAGTTGCGTTGAGTTGGGAAATTGGCGGTTGTTGACCGTACCCCGGAAGCACGAACAAGACGGAAACACGCAATTTCTGGGGTTGTCATAAATCGGATCGGAACGCCTGTGACCCCGAGTCCGCGACAAACGTAAAGCCGTGACGCACCTACATAGAAAAGGCCAGCAAGATATTTACTCCCTACCTTGGGGGGAACAAACGGTAAGGAGATTTGTCCACCGTGCGTGTGTCCCGACAGAACCAGATCAAATCCGTGATGGGCAATCGATTCGATCGGTTGTGGGTTGTGCATTAAAAGAAAACGTGGTTCATCAACCGAAGGCAGAGCCTCTAACGCACGCTCTAAATTGAAATCTCCAGCAAGCAGGTCGTCGCAGCCAACGAGCCATAGGCGGTCACTACCGCGCCGTAACAGGGCGGCTTCGTTCATCAATACTTTGATCCCCTCCGCTGTCAACGCGTTGATTACTTCAACGCCATCGCCCTTCCAACGATTTCGCAAGGGAAACACATCGGCATCTGAATCGTCGTTCCAGTCATCGTTCCAGTCGCTGTTCCAATGGTCGTGGTTACCGAGGACAGCATAGGTGGGAATCCCCGCCTCAATGATAGTTTCACCGATAGCCTGTGCCACTGGCTCCGCATATTTCTCTTGATAAGTGATATAATCCCCGGTCATTACGACCAGATCCGGCTGTAAATCCACCACTTGCTGAAAGCAGGCTTGAAGATAATCCAGCGTGACAATCGAACTGTGATGCAGGTCGGTGAGTTGAACAATCGAAAATCCTTCAAAAGCGGGTGGAAGATTCGCAATCGAAATTTCGTGTTGTGTAATTTCAACCCATTGTGGCTCAATTAAACTTCCAGAATTGGTCAATGTAATTCCGCTAATCCCCATGTTAAACAGCGACCGATGCAGGGATTTACGTCGTACTACTTTAGGTGACATGGATAGGATAAGTCCTTATTTGATAGATATTATATAAAGAATAATTTCTGATAGAATAGCATAACCCCGTTATTTTTGCAAGCGGGGTCTCTAAAATATCAAGGTTTTAACAATTTTTTAACAATTACGGAGAAGAAAATGGCATTTAGAGTCGGCGTTATTGGGTGTGGCCGCATGGCAAACACCATCGAAGACGAACAGATAGAAAAAAGAAAACAACGCCCTTATCGTGGTGGTTTGGCACTTCCCTACTCTCACGCGGCGGGCTACGCGGCTATAGATGAGACGGAAATCGTCGCTGCGTGTGACATCCATGAGGGACGACTAGCGAACTTTGTGGAACGATGGGATGTTCCTGCTGCTTACGCTGACTACCGTGAGATGATTGAGAAAGAAAACCTCGATATCGTCAGTGTCACCACGCGCCCCGAACAACATGCGGAGGAGATGGTGTTCGCCGCAGAACATGGCGTTAAGGGTGTTTATGCGGAGAAGCCGCTCTGTATGTCACTCGTGGAAACGGATGCTATCCAAGAGGCATTTGAGCGCAATGGAGTTCATTTGGAGTACGGACCTATCTATCGCCACTGGGCGGCGTACGAACAAGCGCGGACCATCGCCGAAAGCGGAGAATTGGGAGAAGTTCGATCGGTGCTAGGTTTTGAAGGTAAGGCACTTGAAGGTCACTTTATTGATCTGCTGCTGTATATGCTCGGTGACCCGGAGCCGGTGTCAATTCAGGGCATCATCTCACAACTCAACCCAGCAGAGGGGGACACCTCCGGCATGAAATTTGTCCAAGATACGTCAATCCTGTTCGCACTCATCAAGTTTGATAACGGGACAACCGCACATGTGGCAGGCACCGGCGTTGGCAGGGAGATCGAATTGGTCTGCACTAACGGCGTTATCCGTGTCGTGAACGATGGTGAGGCGGTGCAGATGCGACGTCGAGATGCGACATCAGATGCGTGGGATACGGTCCCGGTCAAGCAGATACCGCCGCGGAGCGGCACTGTGTATCTCATCCGTGACCTCATCCACTCAATTAAAACCGGAGAACCCGGCAAGAGCAACCTCCGGGTGACGCTGCTTAGTCAAGACATTGGATTCGGTATTTACGAGTCCCATCTACGCGGTGGAGTGCCCGTCAGTCCGCCTATCCCGAATCGGGAGCGGTGGGTCTTCAGTTGGTGATCCCCTAATTTACCGAGTTAACCTCATTACCTTGTCTACGCTGTCGAATGCTGACGTAACCGCAGCAGATCCGCGTCGGTGTGGAACGGTTCGTATTTCTCTACGAATTCAGCCAATGTCTCCTCGACAGTCGCAATCGTGGTATCAAGGACGATTCGTTTCTGTATCAAGGACTCTTCAAACTCCTCCTCGAACCGTTGCAGAACATACTCAATGTCCTTTTCCTGTACAACTTGATGGGTATGTGGGTTTTCCTTCATCCGTTTCGCAATCACCTCTGGGGAGGCTTTGAAAAGGACCAGCACTACCCCCGGTGCACGTTCAAGGATTTTCCCCTCTAGGCGTCGCGCCATCTCTGTCCGCTGCCCTTCCGGGCTTCGGAAGGGTGCCTTGCTATCTTTCCCACCATAGCCGTAGTATAAGGGGGCATATACCGCTTCTTCGATGACCAAACCCATCAAATTGTGATCGGGGTTGCTATAGAAAGCCTCTGAGATGTGGTACTCAATCATATATCGTTGGAGCATCTCTAAGGCTTGGGGATGGAGGGTCAACAAAGATTCTTGCGCTTCTGCTATCAACTCGCTTGAAGGAACACTCATATGGTCATGGAAATGACTGCTTCCGCCTAAAGTGCGTTTTGCCCATTCTAGGACTTCTGCTGCTATCGTCGATTTACCCGTATATTCACATCCAATAAAAATGAGATTCATGAGGGTTTTCCTCCCATAATTTCTTGTGAGAACTTTGGTATCAAGCCTATCCTAACAGAGTCAAAAATCCGCTATCATTTGGCATTATAACAGAAAATGAAACGGCAATCAATCTGAAAATAGGAGCGGAAAAGGGGGACGGTTCTGATTCCGAAAATAGATCTTGACAAATTGATCGTGAGTGCCTATAATCGGAAAGTATGATGGACAGGATTGGGCAACTTTTAGGGTTATTTCTCAAGTTAGGTGTTACCGCTTTTGGCGGACCTGCGGCACATATCGCAATGATGGAGGATGAGGTCGTCACACGCCGTGGTTGGATGACGCGCGAGCGGTTCCTTGATCTCATCGGTGCGACGAATCTGATTCCTGGTCCCAACTCCACCGAAATGGCAATCCACATCGGTTTTGTACGTGCAGGGATTGTGGGACTAGTGGTCGCAGGTGTCAGCTTTATTCTACCCGCAGCATTGCTCACATTGGGCTGTGCGTGGGTTTATGACCGGTTTCAGACGGTACCACAGGCGGAGGCACTGTTATATGGTATCAAGCCGGCGGTCATCGCCGTGATTCTCAGTGCGGTATGGCGATTGGGCAAAACAGCAGCGAAGGGACCTTTTTTGATCGGTATCGGATTCCTGGTGATGGTGCTTGTCCTGTTTGGAATCAATGAAATTATAGCGTTACTTGGCGGTGGGATTGTAGGGGTCTTGTGGCAACTCGGAAGTCGGTTGGGGAAAGGGGAAATGCTGCTCGGTTTTGTATGGCTTCCCTCCAGTAATTTGGCGCTCTCGGTCACGGCTGCCCCTTCGTCGTCAGTTACCCTTTCTTCTCTTGGGCTTTTCTTCCTTAAAATCGGCTGTGTCCTGTTCGGTAGTGGTTACGTCCTCATTGCCTTCCTGCAAGGTGGTCTAGTTGAACAGTATCAATGGTTGACGCAGCAACAACTTCTCGATGCCGTCGCGATTGGGCAGTTCACGCCGGGGCCCGTCCTCACGACAGCCACATTCATCGGCTACGTCTTAGCAGGACCTCTTGGAGCGCTTGTGGCGACCCTTGGCATCTTTGGACCATCATTTCTATTTGTATTAGCGACCAACCCGCTCATTCCTCGCTTGCGCCAGTCAGCAGTTGCCGGTGCGTTTCTGGATGCGGTCAACGCAAGCGCGATTGGGTTGATGGCAGCGGTCACAGTTGAGTTAGCACGTCACACACTAATTGATTGGGAAGCCAAGCAGATCGATTGGGGAGCCGGGCTAATTGCTTTGGTATCGGCTGTGGTGCTGTTCCGCTATAAAGTCAATTCGGCGTGGCTGGTGCTAGGTGGTGCAGCGATAGGCTGGCTATTAAAAACAGTTACGTGAAACGCAAGATAGAAGAAGTTTTGGTAGGATCTCAATCTACTGGGGGCAGTTCCTACTTAGTGTCCAATTAACGAAAGAACTCAACGTAGAGGAAATAATGTATCCAACGCTCATTGATTTTGGTCCCATAGCGATTCACAGTTTCGGTCTTATGATGGCGTTAGGCTTTCTTGCTGTTTTTTTGATTTCGCAGCGTGATTTAGCAAGAAAAGGATTGGACCCGCGTCCGACATCATCGATAATCTTTGCAGCTGCAGTCGGCGGAATTATTGGTGCCAAACTGTACTCAGCACTGCAAGATGGCAGAATCGAAATAGCTGAACTGGTTTCAAATAGTGGAATAGTTTGGTATGGCGGCCTTATCGGCGCGCTTGCTGCCGTTCTGTTTGTTATCCATCGGTCCCCCAATCCGATTCTACCGACAATTGATACGATTGGTATGGCA
>JAGWBT010000050.1:14325-15485 GCA_021295755.1 Candidatus Poribacteria bacterium | reverse complement strand
CCGTCCATCCAACACCACTCTATGAAACAGGGATGTCGGTAATCGCTTTTGGATTGCTATGGTCTATTCGCAAACAGAGGGAAGGCACGCCGGGGTGGTTGTTGGGGGGAGCGTTTATCTTGGCGGGAATTGAGCGTTTCATCGCAGAATTTTTTCGACTAAATCAGCCTGTCCTGTTCGGGTTGACAGGGGCACAACTCATAAGTATCTTGATGGTCATCATTGGGGCTTGCCTTCTCTACTGGGTCACGCGTCGTCCCGTTGTAACGGAGGAAACGACTGTTTCAATACCACCTTCATCACCCAAGCGCAAAAGGCGGCGGCGGTCATAAAAGCTCGAGATGAACCGGCAGATTGCATCCAGACTATCGTTTCAGCATCTATCGCTGAGGTCCCCGTCCTGTTTTTCGTAGGCCCATCGTGATTTTCACAACACCCCTGATCATAACCATTGTTCCCGCAACTAAGAAGACGATAAGTCCCAATTGCTTGATTTGAGGGGAAGGTAGCAGATATCCGATAAATCCAACGATCATTATGAGGATCAGTGTGTTCAAGAGGATTTTGTTTGCATACCATTTTTGCATTGGTCTTTCCTTACAGGTTCGGGCATGTTCTAATTATAGTGGATGATAAAAATAAATAGACACTTTCGCTCACCGTATTTGGTAGGCGCTGTTTCCAACTGCGCCGATTTGCAGTGCCCAAGTAATTCTAAAATCTACCATAGTTGCTTACTTCTTGGACTTTCAACTGTTTTTGTCGGCTTCAATTATTTCTAGTAACGTGGTGCGCCAATTTTGGAGGTCCGATAGATTCTCTGTCAAGATGTTGTAGATGTCTTCTGGATCGACGCGATAATAGTGGTGGACGACCAGATTCCGAAATCTCACCATTTTGTCGTAAATTGCTGTGGACGTTTCGTCAATGTATCCGGCATCGGCAAGCACGGTTGGGACCTGCCGATAGGAATCAGCAGATGGCAATCCGAGTGAACGGATTACATAGCGGGAAATGTCTACCAATGCCTCAATGGAGGTTTGAAGTCTTCGCACGGTTGCATCCAGATATATAAAATCAGCCATAAACTCATCGCGGCTCAGACCGCTCAAGGTGTTAAGTTTCTCCAAATTGTCGTCAATCGTATCAAAGTTAATTTG
>JAGWBT010000050.1:0-14272 GCA_021295755.1 Candidatus Poribacteria bacterium | reverse complement strand
TCCCTCCGTGTGACGCTGTCCGCCTCGTAAATCACCTTCCCTGTGTGCACCACCACCTGTTGAAACCAGAGCGGTTGAGTCGTCAGATCTACCACATCTGCGTTATCCTGCCCCACCACTGTAAACGCCTTATCGAGCAACTCCCCAATTAGAGTCCACCGTTTATCTTTGGACCAGTCCTCCGGTAGCAGCACAGCAATGTCATAATCACTGAAGGCATCGGTCTTTCCGCTGACTTGCGAACCGAAAAAGTAGGTCGCTATGATACCATCGGTTCCAGAAAAAATCTGTGCCAGTTTTTCTTCGTTAATCATACAGAATTCCTCTCAACCGAGCTGCTTGACCTTTAAGTGTTTGTATCAGTCTCAATAATTTTTAATAACGCGGTACGCCAATTTTGGAGGTCCGATAGATGTTCCGTTAGGATGTTGTAGATATTTTCTGGATCGACGCGATAATAGTGGTGGACAATCAGATTCCGAAACCTGACCATTCTGTCATAAATTTCCGCAGACGTTTCGTCAATGTATCCGGCGTCAACAAGCACGGTTGGGACCTGCCGATACGCATCGGCAGATGGCAATCCGAGTGAATGGATTACATAGCGGGAAATGTCTACCAATGCCTCAATGGAGGTTTGAAGCAAGTGAACTGCCGATCCAAGATACCAGAACTCTGCTGTGAATTCATCGTAGCTAAAACGGCTTAATCTCTCAAGATTACCCAAGTTTTCCTCAACTGTGTCAAGGTGAATTTGCACATCCTGCTTTCTCATCTGTCCATTCTCTAGATATTCAGGCAGCCCTGCTTCAAGACACTTGTGGCTGAGTGCCCTTTCATATTCCCTCCGTGCGACGCTGTCCGCCTCGTAAATCACCTTTCCTGTCTGCACCACTACCTGTTGAAACCAGAGCGGTTGATTTGTCACATCTACGACATCTGCGTTGTCCTGACCCACCACCGCAAACGCCTTATCGAGCAATCCCCCAACCATAGCCCACCGCTTATCTTTGGACCAGTCCTTTGGTAAAAGCACAGCAAAGTCATAATCGCTGAACACATCGGTCTTTCCGCTGACCTGTGAGCCGAAAAAGTAGGTCGCTATGATACCATCGGTCCCAGAGAAAATCTGTGCTAGCTGCTCTATATTGACCATAAAGCTGCCTCAATATCCGTGTCTGATTGGTACGCAGTCGTAGGGAACGCAGATCTGCGTTCCCTACTTGAACAACGCCCGCCGTATCTGTCTTACAGCTTGGCGGATGCGGTCTTCGTTTTCGACAAGTGCAATCCGAATATATCCCTCTCCGTTGTGACCGAACCCTGCGCCGGGAGAAACACAAACTTCTGCTTCATCAAGCAGTTTCATTGCGAAGTCCATCGAACTCATGTGACGATACGGTTCAGGGATTGGTGCCCATACGAACATTGTTGCGTGCGGTTTTTGCACCTGCCAGCCGATTCGATTCAGCCCCTCTACTAGCACATCGCGACGGACTCGATAGGTCTCTGCATTTGCTGTCACAATATCGGTATCGGTTCGCAGTGCCATGATTGCAGCGACCTGAATGGGTGCGAAGATACCGTAGTCATAATAGCCTTTGATTCGTGCCAATGCGTCAACTAGCTCGCGGTTGCCGACAGCGAATCCACACCGCCAACCCGCCATGTTATAGGACTTCGACAAAGAGATAAATTCAACTCCAACATCTTTGGCACCTTTCGCCTGCAAAAAACTAGGTGCCTGATAGCCGTCAAAAACAATGTCAGCATATGCGAGGTCATGGATAACGATGATGTCGTTTCGTTTGGCAAAATCGACGATTTCTTCAAAGAACGCAAGTTCGATCACTGCTCCGGTTGGGTTATGCGGGAAGCTCAAGATTAAGACCTTGGGTCTGGGCCAAATATCCCTCGAAATTTCGTCGAGGCTCGGCACAAACTGATTTTCTTCGCGTAACGGGAGACTGACCACGCTGCCGCCGGCGATGACAGTTGCGTAGATATGGATTGGAAACGTTGGGTTTGGAACAAGTGCCAGATCACCTTCATCTATCAATGCGAGTGCGAGATGGGAAAGTCCCTCTTTAGTCCCAATTACCGAGATTGCTTCATGGTTGGGATCGATTTGGACACCGAAGCGTCGTTCATAGTACCAACTGACCTCACGACGCAGATTGAAAATCCCACGTGATGCAGAGTAGCGATGGTGGCGGCCTTCTTGGGCAGCTTCGGTTAGCTTATCGACAATGTGCTGCGGGGTTGGTCTGTCGGGGTTGCCCATCCCCAGATCGATGACATCAATTCCCTGCTGTCGCCTCTCATGGGTCAATTGCTTGAGTTTGCCAAACATGTAGGGCGGTAATCGGTTGAGTCGTTTTGAAAGTGTGCTCATAGTTCTGATCTGAAAAGTTTTGCGGGTTTGGCAGCTATGCGTTGCCGGTGAAAAACACAATGTGTTACAGAAAAAAATAAAGTAAATTATGGTGTCTTCAGTGGGTTGTAAAGAGTAAAACGTGAACGGTTAGAAAAAGTTTCTCCATGGGAGGCCTGAAGGTAGGCGTGTTACGCATCACAACTTTTTGAGGCAAATTGTTGTACATGGCAAACGTTACAACTTCCCTACACCCCTGCAAAGCCTCGAATCTTCGGGACATCATCTACCCACAGTCCACCAATCTCATGCCGCAACAGCCATTCGACATCGCGCCGGGTCTGTACAAATCCGCCCTCAACAGTGATACCTTTTGCTTTGAGGCGTCTAACCTTCCGAATCAATGAATGCGTGATAGCATTATAGATACGAAAATGATTAATTTTACTCCAACCGATAGCAATTCTGTTCACGTCAATAGCCTCCGCCTTCTTGAGGAAGTTCACCATCGGATTGATGATAATTGCGCTCGTCTGAATTTCAGGCTCGATCTGTTTTACTTGGACCAGCAATTCGTTACGCGAATAGAAGGTCAGAATACCGACCTTATCGGCGAGGTCAAATTGCCGGATGCGCTCGACTAAGAGTGGAATGAGATTGTTCGCATCCTCTTTCGGCTCAATGAAGCATGGCAATCCACTTTCCTTGACAAAAGAGAGTACCTCGTCAAGATGTGCAACCGGTTCAGAAGAATCGAGAACTTTCAGTTTTTGGACATCCACCCAGTTTAACTCGCTCAACGGGGACGTGCAGCCCGTTACCTCCTGAATGCTGTTCTCATTAAAACCGGTGTGGACGATAATCGGTTCCTGATCTTTGGTCAGGCGGACATCACATTCAAAGGCATCTGCGCCATCCTCAAACGCTTGCCTGAAGGAAGCGATTGTATTTTCGGGGGCACGGTCTAGCCCGCCGCGATGGGCGAGTATTTTGATTTTAGTTTCCATGCGGACGTTTTGAACTTACCGGTTCAATCTCCTTGAGCGTTGCACATTTCTCACGCTTCGCGCTTCTTGTGCCATATCTTTTCAAACCGGTCCCGTGGAGCGAAGCCGAGAATCCGCTTTGCCTTATGGTTAGTGAACCGCTGATGGGGCAGATCGGTGAAGATACTAAACACCTCACACCGCGACGGAAGCGTGTCGAGGTCGATTTCTAAGCCGAGACGGAACGATTCTCCTGCATCTCGCCAAGACACCGAAAATGGGGTGAAATCTGTGCCTTCAGCCGGATCATCGTCAGGACGAAAGTTGTAAAAGAGATAACAGAGGACGTAAATATCGTAATTTTCGGTGAAGACTTTACAGATTTCCTGTCCGAGCCCTTTCGTGATTGGGTACAAACCTGTCCCCGGTTGGGGAGGAACGTCCGGATCTATCTCATAATCGTAGTGTTCGTAAGTTGGACCTGTGATTGTAAAATGCGGTCCTGTGTTGATAACCCGTCGGATACCGTGTTCAACTGCTGCTCGCATTGCGTTATAGCAACCGCGTGTGCTTACGTCGAAAGCGAGCTGTCGGTCATGACGAAGGACAGAGCAGTTAATGATTGCATCCATCCCTTCTGCTGCTCGCATGACATCGTCTAAGGATGAGACATCAACCTGCATTGATTCATGCTTTGTGTCAATCGGTTTGATATCCGTAATGCGGAGTTGGTAGTATGGCTCCAACGCTTTTTCAACATGGGGTCCGAGATAACCGTGTCCACCCAGAATCAATACCTTCATATTTCACCTCCTATACCGAAAATTGCGGGTTAAATTCGAGCGATGCTTTTGCTTTGTTGATGAAAAAGCGCGAATTGGGGAACTCTGACTGGATATGATAGATTTCCCACCTTCTTTCACCGGAGGTGTTGAGGGCGCATTCAAAAGCGTGGATTGCATCGTTCATCTCAAGCCATGTCGAGTCAAACGGTTGATTCGCCGCTGCCTCTGCCGTGACTAGTGTGCCGAGTCGGAGACAAGCGATGTTTATGTGTCCTTCGCGGGCGAATTCTCGACAGGTAAACTCGCCGAGATATCTTGATAGAATTAACGCGTCCGTTGATGGACGTGGACGCCATACTTCAGTGACCGTCCAATCTTCGTCATGCGAATCGAAGAGGTGAAGGGTGCTTGCGTAGATTGCGCGGGAAACGTTTTCTTCAACCGCTGCCATCAGGAGATTGTAGGTGCAGCGTATCTGAAAGTCAATTTCTGTGTTTTCTGGTTGGTTGGATTCTGCAAGAACAGAAGGCGGCAGCTGTGCTACATGCACAATAGTATCTATCCCCTGAACGAGTTTGTTTGTTGCCTCATCATGCCCAAGGTCGCAGCGCACAAATTCAAGGTCAGTTTCGACATCAATCAGATCTGTCAAACGAATCTGATGCTCACCAGACAGTGCGCTAGCTAATCCTTGCGCTAAAGCAGAAGCAGCCGAGGTGATAAGAATATTCATAATCAAACCTCCAACAGATAGTATGACCAGTGTTCTACGAATGCTCCCGTTAGATTGAACGGGTTTGAGGAACACTGACAGAAATAAAAGCAGGATCAATATATCACAGAATTCAAGCTGAGAACAAACAGAGTCTCACTGCGGCCCTGTGTCTTAAACCATTGCCTCGACGGTAAAGCCACCGACCAGCGAATAGTTAGCTGCATAATGGTGGAGTTTGGCGTTAATTTCTAATATCTCGTCCGGCGTGTGATGGGCACCTTCTTTCGACCAGACCGAATTATTCGCCTCCACGCTTTCCCAGAGCGTCATCCAGACATAGTCGTGTTCGGATTGTGCGACGCCGACAAGGTCTCCTTTGTAACCCTTGAGTAATTCAACGCTAAGACAGTTAGGGAGCGCGCGAATCGTGGGTAGAAACTGATGCAGCATGAAATCTTCAAACTGTTCGCGTTCAACATTCTGTTTTAGTTCAATTGTGTGAATGGCGCGAAAATGTGACATTTCGTACTCCTTATAACATAACAATAAAAATGGGAAAGCAAAATATGGCTATGCTTTCCCATGGATTCGACTGCGAGTGCTTAACTAAACCCCTTATCTGCCACCGATGAAATCTTCCACCATCGCCAAGGCTTCGGCGTCAGCATACTGACGCGGCGGCGATTTCATGAAATAGGCACTTGGACCATAGAGCGCACCGCTGATGCTTCGGTCTCGTGCAATTTTGCAACAACGAATTGCATCAATCGCTACACCTGCCGAATTGGGCGAATCCCATACCTCTAATTTGACCTCAGCTCGGACAGGAATATCACCGAATTCCGTTCCTTCGATATAGAGATAGCACCACTTCCGATCTTCGAGGAAAGGTATGTAATCGCTAGGACCAATGTAGACATTTTTTGGCGCAACCTCATGGTTGAGTTGGGAAACCACTGCATCTGTCTTGGAGATACGTTTGGACTCCAGCCTTTCCTTTTCCAGCATATTCTTGAAATCCATATTCCCGCCGACGTTCAACTGGGAGGTGCGTTCAAGTTTCACGCCACGGTCACTCATCAGTTTTGCTAGCGCGCGGTGAACGATGGTCGCACCGAATTGCGCCTTAATATCGTCTCCAACGATGGGCAAGCCTGCCGCTTCAAACTTTGCACGCCATTCATCGTTTTTCGCAATGAATACGGGCATACAATTCACAACAGCACAATCGGCGTCCAACGCCTGCGCCACATACCATTTCGTCGCTTCCTCGCTGCCAACAGGTAAATAATTAATGAGAATATCGGCTTGCGTTTCGCGCAGGACATCAGCCACATCAACGACTTCAGCAGTCGATTCATCGACTGTCTCATGGTAGTATTTAGCAAATCCATCCATCGTGGCACCACGTTGGACCATCACGCCGGTCTGCGGCACATCTGAAAATTTTATGGTGTTATTAATTTCGGCAAAAATCGCATCGGCAACATCAAGCCCGACTTTATTCTTATCGACATCAAAAGCTGCAACAACTTTAACATCACTCACATGGTAGGGACCGAACTTAACGTGCATCAGACCGGGAACGAACTCATCGTCTTTGGCATTTCGATAGTATTCAATACCTTGAAGCAAAGAAGATGCACAGTTTCCGATACCCACAACGGCAACGCGAATTTCAGGCATTTTAATAATCCTCCTTGTATCTGTTCAAATCACCACATCATCAATTTCGCTCATTATAACATGAGTAACTATAAATTTCCATCTGTATTTGATAGATTCGAGTTGGATGTCACATCGCCTCCAACGGAAAGATTGGTCTCCGAACGTTTTGATAGGTAAAATGCAGCGGATTCACCGCAGTCAGTCCGGGGGTATCTACTTCAATAATCCTCCCTGCGATAGGTTCATAGGCTGCACGGTAGGCAATAGCAGCCTTGACAACGATATGTTTCATCTGCCGTGGATCAATTCCCAAACTGAAGAGTTGATGCAGACTGAATGGCACTTGACGCTTGCTCGTTAGCACAATGAGGCTTTTCCCTTCAATTTCCACAACTGCTGTGATACCCTGATCTTGGTATCGTCCACCCCCGTGGCGAGGCTCTGTCTCCTCGTAGCAGCCATCGTGGATGAGACGAACACGCCCACGGATTGGGACTGGTGAACCGTGTAGGTCATCCGATTGCCCGCCGACGGTCAGCTCAACTTCCCCGCGAACCCCCGCCTGAATACAAACCTCTACCTCCTGCGGTGCATAGAGGATACAGACGAATTCATCTGCTTTCTGCTTTAACAGTTCACTCAGAATGAATGTGCTGTCTCCCGGTGAACCACCCCCGATATTATCTCCCATCTCGACTAGTATGACAGGGTGTGCTTCGCTCTGTATTGCCTGCGCGACCGCTGCTGCTGCATCTGGCAAGTTGATGTCCAGTTGATCACGCACATTCCACAGCATGTTCGATAACCGCTCGGCTTCTGTTTGGGCGAGCTGTGGATCGTTATCGGTCACAACGACAGCGGCGGGACCGATTTCATGGACATCGGCGTATGGGTATCCTGCCGCAATGTTTGCCGCAAGGACATTAGATCTGGTTTCCAGTTCCTCTGCTTCCCCAAGGATTGAGCACATCGGTTCGACGCTGGTGTATTGATGTCGGATATTGAAAATCATTGGCGGCTTAGCGAGAGCCTGTGTTGGCTTGATTTCCCCACGCACCGTGCGCATCAGAATTTCTGCGGCTTGGAGTCCTCGTTGACGTTGATCGATATGTGGATTCGTTTTATAGATGACCAACGCCGTTGATTCTGCGACCATCTGCTCGGATACATTGGTGTGGTGGTCGAGCGTGGAGACAATGGGAAAATCGGCTCCCAACGCACGACGCACCCGGCGGAGTATCTCGCCATCGCCATCGGGGTAGCTTTCAACGGCCATCGCACCGTGCAGAGCAAGTAATACGCCATCAAGATTTGGCACTGACTGAATGCGCTGGATGAGTTCAGTAACAGTTTCATTAAAAAACGCATCTGTCACTCTGCCCGCGGGTGTTGCAGCAGCCATCAGGGTTGGGTGTAAGTCCCAGTCGTATGTTGATGCACCTTCGATAAAACCGCCAATCTCATGATGGGATTCTTCCCATACATCAAGGATGTCGTTACCAAAGATCAGATACCCGGATTCAAATGCAGCACGGTTTGTCGGCACGTTGCTGAACGTGTTAGATTCGTGCAAAATCCCCCCAATTGCGATGGTTGCCATAATTGTTTCCTTCTCTTGAATTAAATTGCGATTGAATTTCCCCACCATCTATGCTATTATTGGTAAGCCCATTAGTTGGTTTAGTTCAAACAGATATTATATCAGTTTTTGAAAAATGATGCAAAGGGGCAAATAGGTGACAACTTGCTCCGCGCAAATTTTCTTACGAGGTGATTCAATGAAAGTCGCTTATGCGTTTCGTCGAGGGGTATTGTACCCACATCAAGACGCAGGTATCGGATCAAAGGAACATCGCAGCGCATTTTTGAAAAAAGCAAGAGAGATCGGTTTTGAGGGTATTGAGTTAGGTGCGAGCTTGCTAGACCAACCGGACATCGCATCCCTCCGATCTGAACTTGAAGATGCCGGTATGCCGTGTGTTGCCATACGTGGCGGCGGCAGCTTTATAAATCCACTTACCGCTACGAAAGCAAGTAAGCAGTGGGAGCAAATTATCGGTTTTGCTGCACAGATTGGTGCTGGTGTGGTCAATTCAACAGTTGGCGGTGGTCCGGCACCGGATCCGCGAGGAATCGGTACATATCGTGGGGAGCGGATATCCCAAGGGTCTAGCCGGACTGCAAGAGCAGAGGATTATGAGCGCACTGCCCGTGGACTCGCTGAGGCTGCGAAGGTCGCCGCCGATCAGGGGCTGGAACTTTCGATCGAGATCCACCAGAACACGATAGTTGATAACAGTTCAACTGCCTTACATCTATTGGAACTCATCGATCAACCCAACGTCGGCATCAACCCTGACCTCGGTAACATCTATTGGACCTATGACATCCCAGAGGAATCGTGCGAAGATGCCATCGCTGCGCTTGCGCCCCATTGCAATTATTGGCACTGCAAGAATCTGAATCGCGTTCATATCCCCGATCTTGAAAAGTCGATCCTGTTGCAAGCCCCGATTCCCGATGGTGATATTGACTATCGGTTCGCAATCTCGGCGATGTTAGATGCAGGCTACAGCGGTTATCTCGCCATCGAAGGTATGCGTCTCGGCGATCAATTCCACGGCGATGGAAAAAGCGTCTCTTATGTGAAATCGGTGGCGGCAGAGTTAGGTGGTTAGATCAGTTCATGAGTAAATGGGTTGCCGGTCTGCCCATTTACTCGTTTGCTTTACTGCTTGGGAAGTCAAACATGCCCGGTAAAGGAACTCTATGGACAAAAGAGATCTTGCGAAACAGATTAGAGCCGCTTCGTATTTGACCGGAGAATTCAAACTGCGGTCTGGACAAACCAGCTCATTTTATTGGGACAAGTACCGCTTTGAAAGTAATCCGATCATATTGGAGGCAATTGTGGATGAGTTGCAAAAACTTTTACCCCCTTCTTTCGATAGACTCGCCGGTCTAGAATTGGGTGGTGTTCCGCTGGCGACCGGACTGTCCTTCAAAACAGGAAAACCGTGTCTGTATGTCCGTAAAGAAGCCAAAACTTATGGCACCTGCAATTTGGTAGAGGGTGGATTTCAAACGGGCGATACGGCGTTGGTGATAGAGGATGTGGTTACAACCGCTGGACAGATACGGACCTCCGTATCCCAAATGCGGGAGCTTGGACTAAAGATTGAGCAGGCTTTTTGCGTCATTGATCGAGAGAGTGGTGGACGTGAGAATCTGGGGGAGATTGGATGTTCGCTCGCGTCGGTTTTTACGTTGACGGAATTGGAGCGATTGACACAGGATTAGCAATGAGTGTGTGAAACACATTAAAATTGAGGAGAATTTAGATACACTTCTAGGGAATATCCTAATCGGCGATCAGGTATGGCTTAGTAATTGCACGTTATCCAAACACTGGATCTCGCTATCTAAGCTGATGGTCCTAGCATATGCTTATATTGAGTTTATGATTTAAGAACCTTTGGATCTGATGATGGGTGCCCACAAATGCACACACGATTCATTAATCCGTTTGATGTTATTCTGCTTGATGTGTCACACACTTTTATGTTTGATGTCGACCGGTTCTCTGATACTGAGGATTATGGCGCGACGTATCGTCAGATCGGTGGCAATCTGTTAAGCAATGGAGAAATACGCCGCACAATCTCCGTGCTATTCGATAACATGCTGGCTGATTATGAAAACCCAAACTGTTATGATTGGTTCTCCTCGGTTTTCAGCTATCTGAAGGTGTTACCTGAATCGAAAGACCTTCCGGTGGATGAGATTCAATTGCTAACACAGGTTTTTGCGATACACGAGGTTGGAACGATTCCAGCCACACATGCAGAGGCTTTGCACCGGCTTCACGAGACGCGTAGACTAGGAGTTGTGTCGAACATTTGGTCCTCAAGTGATCTTTATTTGGGTGAATTTAAAAGAGTTGGAATCCGTAACCTGTTTGATGTTATTATTTTTTCTTCAGATCATAGCTGCATTAAACCTTCTCCACATATCTTTGCAAAAGCAATAGAAGTCCTTGATGTCGACCGTTCAAAAATCGTCTTTGTCGGGGATAGCTTGAAGCATGACATTGCAGGTGCGAGAGCAGCGGGTTTATCATCGGTATGGATTAACACAGGCATAAATCGGATTAATCATAGCACTCTAGTGCCGGAATTTATCATCAAGGATTTACAAGATTTGATTGAGAGGTAATATTGAAAATACTATTCATTGGAGACATCGTTGGGTCCCCCGGCCGAAAAGCTGTTGCGAACCTACTGCCATATCTGACTGAAAAGGCAGGCGGGTTCGATGCAGTCATCGTCAACGGGGAAAACGCCGCCGGTGGCAAAGGGTTGACTCAATCGGTGCTCGACGAAATCCTAGATTGGGGGACTGACATCATAACGACAGGAAACCATGTCTGGGATAATCGTGACATCTTTAGGTTCATTGATACTGAGCCGAATCTGGTCCGCCCGGCGAATTTCCCGAAAGGTACACCCGGACGCGGTTGGCTCGTTGCCACAGCAGCTTCAGGCACGCGGATCGGTGTAATGAATATCGCGGGACAGCTTTATATGGACAGCTACGAGAATCCGTTTCATACCTTTGATGCTATCTTTCCACAGATCCAAGCACGGACCCGTTTTATTCTGCTCGATTTCCACGCAGAAGCGACCGCGGAGAAGATCGCAATGGGTTGGTATGTAGACGGAAAAGTGAGTGCTATCGTGGGTACTCATACACATGTTCAGACAGCCGATGAGCAGATTCTCCCGCAAGGCACCGCTTATATCACAGATGTTGGCATGACAGGTCCTCACGACTCGGTGATTGGCATGAAAAAGGAAGAGGTGATTGAGCGTTTTCGGACAATGCTGCCCCGCCGTTATCAAGTTGCAGGCGGCAACATCATCCTCTGTGGGGTTATTTTGGAATTGGATGATGAGAGCGGTAAGGCACTCTCCATTCAGCGTGTTCGCCTCCCAATGAGCGACGTGGTCAAGGCACAGTAGTGAAATCATCATATTTTTAGGTTATATATTTGCTCATGATGTTTCCAACAGGTAAGATCTACAAAGTCCACGAAATTACACAGATCCTGCAAGGCATTTTGCAATCGGATCCGATGCTCCAAGATTTATGGCTTGAGGGCGAGATCTCGAACTTAGGGCGTCCTTCCTCTGGGCATGTCTACTTTACGCTCAAAGATAACAATAGCCAGATTCAGTGTGCTATCTTTCGTCCTGCTGCCTCGCGTCTGCGATTTCCGATGCAGAACGGTGATGCCGTGCTTGTAAACGGGCGGCTTACCATCTACGATGCGCGCAGTCAGTATCAAATTATTGGTGAACGTATCGTGCCTGCCGGCGTGGGAGAGTTGCAGTTGGCTTTCGAGCGACTCAAGGAACAACTTGCCAAAGAAGGGTTGTTTGATCCGATTCATAAAAAGCCGCTGCCAAAATTTCCCCAAAAGATTGGTCTTATCACCTCCGCAACAGGGGCAGCTATCCGTGATATTCTCCGAATGTTGCAAAAGCGTTATCCCGCAGTGGAAGTGCTGCTATTTCCAACTCGTGTACAAGGGGAGGATGCGGCGGCAGAAATTGCCCATGCTATCGCGTGCATGAACCGTCTACCGGGGATGGATCTCCTCATTGTCGGTCGGGGCGGTGGGTCTATCGAGGATCTGTGGGCGTTTAACGAAGAGGTTGTTGCGCGCGCAATCTTTGCGTCGAATATCCCGATTGTATCTGCTGTAGGGCATGAGACGGATGTTACCATTGCAGATCTTGTCGCGGATCATCGCGCTCCAACGCCTTCTGCAGCGGTTGAAAACATCGTCCCAGATCAGGATGAACTTCGTCAGCAGCTTGCTGCTGTCAGGTCCAGTTTAGTGCGAAGCATCGCTGGACGAGTTGATATCGTCCGAACAAAACTGGAAAATATACAGAGCCGTATCCCGGCAACACATCGGATCGATGCTATCAACCGCCTTCGACAGGCGATCGATCAGCTAGACATTCGAGGACAGCGAGCGGCCGTACAACAGTTGGGCGGAAAACGACGAGCGTGGCAAATCGCTGCTGCTCAGTTAGATACATTAAGCCCCTTAGCAACGTTGGCTCGTGGATACAGCATCTGCAAAGATTCAAGCGGAAACACAGTGACAGATGCTGCACAGGTTCACGTTGGCGAAGAGGTTCACCTCCGACTTTCGCGGGGGCAGTTAGCATGTCGTGTGTTGAAAGGAGAGATAGATGTCTGAAGATATAAGCTTCGAGGAAGCCTTAGTTAAACTTGAAGAGGCAGTTGCCCAGCTTGAGCAGGGGGATGCCTTGACTCTGGATGAGTCACTGCAAGCTTTCGAGGAAGGTATCCGTCTGACTCGACTCTGCCGAGAAAAACTTGATGCGGCGGAATTGCGTGTGCAACAACTGGCTGAAGTCGATGAAGATGTATTTGAAACGGCACCGTTTGAAGTGGAAGATGAAGGAGAAATCTGACTGTCACAAGGAGCTTTGGAATGCTTTTACAAAAAATTGATTCACCTACGGATCTCAAATCGCTAAATATCAATGAACTGAAAGAACTCGCTGAAGAGATGCGTGGGTATCTTCTTTCGGTGCTATCAGAACATCCCGGACACTTTGCACCCAACTTAGGGACAGTTGAATTAGCAATCGCCCTCCATTATGTGTTCGATACCCCGCGTGATCAAGTGATCTGGGATATCGGACATCAGGCTTACCCACACAAACTCCTCACTGGTCGCCGCGATGCATTCCCGACGCTTCGCCAGTATGGTGGTATCAGTGGATTTCTCAGTCGAGCAGAAAGCAAGTACGATGTGTTTGGTGCCGGTCATTCAAGCACCTCGCTTGCGGCGGCGTTGGGGGTTGCCACCGCTCGTGACTTCAACAACGAAGATTACAAGGTGGTCGCTGTCATCGGCGATGGCGGTTTGACAGGGGGAATGGCGTTTGAGGGGCTAAATACAGCCGGCGATTTCAAAAAAGATATGCTCGTCATCCTCAATGATAACCAGATGTCTATTTCCCAGACGGTCGGTGCCTTCTCAAAATATTTGCACCGCCTCTTAACTAATCCAACCTACAATGCGCTCCGCACTAGTGCAAAAGAGATTGTGAAACGGATTGCCCCAGAGGTCAAGCCTGTTGCCAAACGGATTGAAGCTGCTCTCAAACCCGGCACTCTGTTTGAGGAATTTGGCTTTCGCTATTTCGGTCCCCTTGATGGCAACGACTTGGAAGCGCTGTTGCCTGTGCTTGAAGGCGTGAGATCGCTACATCAGCCAATTCTACTTCACGTTGTTACTCAGAAAGGGAAAGGGTATTCTCTCGCCGAAACGGATTCGGCGACGTTTTACAGCGTCAGTGGCAAGTTTGATCTTGAAACCGGCAAGTCACTTGTTCCCAAGTCACCGATTCCGACATATACCAATATTTTTAGCAGCACGTTGATTGAACTTGCCAAACAGGACTCCCAAATTATCGCTATAACCGCTGCGATGCCAAACGGCACCGGGTTAGACAAATTTCAGGAGGTGTTTCCCGATCGCTTCTTCGACGTAGGTTTGGCAGAGCAGTGTGCTGTGACCTTCGCGGCGGGGCTAGCAACTCAAGGTGTTAAGCCGGTTGCGGCGATTTATTCCACTTTCCTGCAACGCGGTTACGACCAATTGGTGCATGATGTCTGCATCCAGAATCTGCCTGTT
>JAGWBT010000049.1 GCA_021295755.1 Candidatus Poribacteria bacterium | reverse complement strand
CTCGTCCTTTAGGGCGGGGAGTATGTCAATTAACCCAGTTGCTTAGACATCAACCACCTCTCTGTGTCTAAAAACTTCCTGCTATTCGTGAATTTACCTGTCTCTTCCGCTCACTCCTGTTCCGTTGTTGCCCTCCACAGAACCCCTCCCAGCAAGTAGTCCAAATTTATCGGATTCAGACAATTTTCCGAAAAAAGTCGAACCTTTTATCCTTTCGTTTGCCTAACCATGACGAAAATCGGTTTTTATAAACCAGCAGTAAACTTATTCTACTTTTCTTACGGAGGGAAATATCATGTTTTTAACTTTGCGGAAACCCAACCTACCAAGCCCAAAATTGAATCGTTCACTCGTAGCCATATTTGTCATCGGTCTTGTACTGTCAAGCGCATACTTCATTTCAGCGCAGGAGGACACGCGTCCCGATCGTTCTAATCTCCAGCAACAGAGGCGGGGCGAACGAGGTGAGGGTCGCAGGGGGCAATTCGATCCCGCGCAGATGGCAGAACGACAAACCGAACGCGCTGTCGAGGATTTGAATCTTTCTGATGAAGAAGCCACTATTCTCGTGCCGAAAATCAAAGCCATTGCACAGCATCGCCTGCAACAGCGCCAAGAGTTGCGTCCATTTACACAAGCTCTACGCACATCGGTTGATGGTGGAGATAACAAGCAGATCAAGACTGCACTCAAAACTTTCAAAGCGCATCAGGCTACACAGAAGGAAAAAGCCGAAGCGCTAGAGAAAGATCTCGTTGAACTACTAACTGTGCGGCAAGAAGCACAGTTGACCATCGCTGGCATCGTCAACAATGATAGCGGCGGATTTGGCGGTCGTCGGGGACGACTCGGCGACGGAGAGAGACGTCGTGGTAATCGACCAGATAGGCCACAAGGTAATTAATAGTATGGCGATTTGAGGAAGCGGCTAAGGGTACAGTGGAGATGCACCTTCCCTTTAGCCGCTTCTCCTTGAACATAACACACCTAAGGTTGAGGGAGATACCAATGAACCTCCAAACATTGTTCAACGGATTTATCTTTGTCATCATAATATTCGCCATATCTGCGTGTGGAGGCACAAAGTTGCTTGATATTGAAAAAACTTCAAGCGTCTTAAATCTCTCAGAAACTCAGCGCAGGGTAGTACAATCCAAGGTGCAACAGATTGATGAGATTGTTGAGGATTATGAATTAGAGAAGGAAACATTGGAAGCCGGGTTCGTGGAAAGGCGCAATCAGATACGCGGCGGTAGTGGCTTTGGTGGTCGCGGGAGGCGTGGTGGTTCTCAGAATCAAATGCAGGCATTCTATCAGCAGCGTGCAGCTTTCCAAAAACAGATTGAAACCTTAGTCGCGGAAATTCACGAAGTCCTCAACCAGGAACAAAAAGAAAGATTCTTGGACATCAAACTGCCCGAACTAAAATTGCCGGAAATGGGACGTAGGGGCGGATTTGGTGGTGGTCGCAGAGGTGGCGGGGGTCAAGGTGGGTTTGGCGGTCTGGGCGGATAACCGGCGAATCTATGCTATGCACCAAACGTTTGAAATCCGCAATTTGCATTCAAAGCTGTACCACTTATAGTGAATTCTAAAAATAAATAGGCACTTTCGCCCCTCTGTGCAGCGATCCCGATTTATCGGGGCCGGTAGGTGCGGTTTTTAACCGCACCGGTTTTGAGTGTCTCATTAATTCTACGGTCCACTATAAATATCCTAAACTCACATTGGGGAGATAACATGATACGAAGATTTAACCGTTCAGCAAACATATTTTTTTATATCACTATTGTGCTTATGGGTAGCAGTATAGTCGGGGCAGAAGAGCACGAATCAATAACTCAAGCGGAATGGCATCAATGGCGAGGAGCGAATCGGGATGGGGTATCTCTCGAAACGGGAATCCTCAAGGCGTGGCCAGAGGCGGGCCCAAAAGAGTTGTGGCGGCTCCCACTTGGCGAGGGGTTTTCAGGAATCTCAGTTGCGAACGGACGCGCTTATACCATGTTCGCCAAGGGCGAGGACGAGGTCGTTGTGTGTCTCGATGCTGAGACAGGGAAGGAACTCTGGCGGTATCTTGACGATTGGTTTTACGCAGAACGCCAGGGTGGAAACGGCCCGCGCTCCACACCGACGATTGATGGCGATACGGTTTACATCTTGAGTGCTTTTGGTCGGCTCGTTGCACTCAACGCAAACACAGGAAAAGAACTCTGGGACCATGATTTCACAAAAGCATTTTCGAGTTCGATGCCGCGCTGGGGCTTCTCGACATCACCGATTATTGAGGATAACCGTCTGCTCATTGAGGTCGGCGGCACGAGCGACAACACCATTGTTGCTTTTAACAAAGAGACCGGGGAGCGTATTTGGGGGATGGCGACTTCTCCTTCCAGCTATTCCTCCCCAATTCTTGTGACCGTCAACGGCGTCCGGCAGGCACTCTTTTTCGCGCGGGATGAGCTTCTCGCTGTTTCACCTGAAGATGGAAGCGTGTATTGGCGTTATCCGTGGTATGGTGGACGAAATAGCGATAATCGTGTAACACCGGTGTTCATCTCACCTGATAAGGTTTTTATCTCCTCTCGTAGTGGTGATGCCGGGGTTGTCCTACGGATTGCCGGGACAGATGAGGATATACGCGTCGAAGAGGTGTGGCGAAGCCATACGATGATTAATGGCTTTTCCACAACCGTACTTCATGAAGGTCACATCTACGGTTTCTCAAACACCATCTTTAAGTGTCTCAATGCTGATACAGGCGAGGAAAAGTGGAAGACCCGCGGATTTGGTCAAGGCACGGTCATCTATGCTGATCATCATCTTATCGTTCTCGGTGAACATGGGAACCTCGCACTCATTGAAACAACCCCGGAAGCGTATCGTGAAGTCGCACAGGCGCAGGTCCTTTCTGGACGGTGCTGGACTGCTCCTACACTATCCGGCGGTAAACTTTACCTTCGAAACCATCAAGAGATAGTCTGTTTGAATCTGAGAGATCCAGGAGAATAGTCGGTGAAAAATGTTATCTCCTTATTATTTGTGAGTGTTACCATTTTGGGGCTCATCATATATTTTGTTATCTTCAAAATGGCAGAAAACGATACGGGCCTCAAATCCTTTCAACTTCCGCAAAAAGTATCAACATCCAAGCCCGCTTTCTCCCAATCAGAGTGGGCTTTTCCTGTTGCCTTGGAACTAAAGGATTACGAAATTATTGCCGAAAACGATCTATTTCGACCGCTTGGCTGGAAAAAGGAGATTCAATCGCCGGAAGAACCCACCCCAACGGTCACTCCTGAACCGATTGTTGAAATACCACCTCCACCACCGACCTATACACTGGTCCTGACCGGGATCGCGAAAAGCGGTTCGGACTGGATTGCCGTTGTCGAGGACCGGAAGCGAAATGAAGGCGCTTTTCTCCGGCGCGGTGAAATGCTAAAGGACGTACGTGTGCAAGATATTATGTCTGAACACATCACACTCGCTCGCGGCGAGATGGTTGTGCAACTCGCCTTGGGAGAAAGTATCGAATATGGAGCAGATGAACAGCTGCGCTTCGATACCGCCGGTACAGCGAAAATACCAGAGTTTCCCAACGAAACGGAGGCGCTGTCGGGAACACAGGGAGGTAGTGGTGGTGACGCTGAACAAAGTCTTATTGAACGGATGCGAGCAAGGAGAAAAGAGGAGCTAAATCAATGATAAAATCTCTGAAATGGGTATTTAGCCTTGGCTATCTACTGCTTTTTCTCCTTACGGCCTCTTTAGGGTTCGGCCAAAACGAAGTTGCCGAGAGTGAAACTGAATCGAAACGCATCTCCATGCGATTCAAAGACGCTTCGCTCGAACATATCTTGGAATTTATCTCCGATGCAACAGGTTACACCATCGTCAAATCGGCGGATCTGGATATGCGTGCTACCATCATCAGTCCCGATGACATGCCGTTAGACGAGGCATTTTCGGTGTTGAACACGACCTTAGCAATCAAAGGGTATACGAGCATCCTTAATGGACGTAGTCTGAAAATAGTTCCGCTAGCGGAGGCAAAACTTGAAGCCACACCGATACGGGTCGGAAGCGACCCGGAGGAAATCAGATCCGAGGATACCATTACCACGCAGGTGATGCCGCTCTCTGCGGCGGATGCGACACAACTTGTCAAAGACCTCAAGGATTTTGTGCCACAATACGGTGTGATGACCGCCTATGGTCGGAGCAATACACTTATCATCACGGCATCTTCAGCGAATATCAAAAGGTTAGCGGAAATTGTCCAGGAACTCGATATTTCAATGCTGGACCGGATCAAGATTGAGGTGTTTTCGTTGCAATATGCGGACGCGGTCAAGTTAGCCGAAGTCGTTACCAAACTGTATGAGAAGCCGCAGGACGTCGAAGCCGCAGCGGAACAAACACGACAACAGCGGGGGCGCCGTGGTGGGTTTGGTGATCGGGGTCGATTTGGGGGAGATGGCGGGGAAGGGCAAACGACAACTGAGGAAGGTAGTCCTACAGAAGGCGGTGCGTTGCAACTGCTCGGCGAGGTCAAAGCAGTCGCCGATGAAAACACCAACTCGCTGATCGTGTCTGCCAGTCAACCCAATCTCGCAGTTATCCGTAGGCTTGTTTTGGAGCTAGATACACAACGCTTCTCTGAACCAGAAACACGCGTGTTCTCCTTGCAGCACGGCGATGCAACAGAGATTGCCAATGAACTTAACCAAGCCTTCTCCAGTACCGCACGAAATGTCTTTGCCACAGGGTTTGGGGGTGGATTTGGCGGATTTGGTGGTGGTAGAGGTAGACGTTTTTTTGAGGAGCAGCAACAACGACAACAGCAGAGTGGACAAAGCGGAGAGGGTGTCCTCGGTCTGCCAGAGCTGGTTGCCGTGCCAGATGCACGAACCAATTCCGTGATAGTAACAACGACCGCAGAGCAGATGGAGGCTGTCGGCAAGCTCATTGAACAATTGGACAGGGATATTGCGGACTTCGCTGAAGACACCCGGATTTTTACCCTCGAACACGCTGATGCGGCAAACGTCTCGGCTGTGCTCAACGAACTCCTCTCCACCGAACTCTTTGAACGCCAAGCAGCGACCCGCACAAATTTCATTGGGGGTGGATTTGGTGGGTTCGGGGGCGGATTCGGAGGTGGATTTGGCGGCAGAACATCAGCTGCTGGTGCGTTAGGTTCAGGTGCACAGACCGCCGATGCTGCACGTGGTCTCACAGGCAATGTGAAAATCGTTGCCGATGAGGAAACGAACGCTCTACTGATTACCACATTTGTCCGAAACTTTCCCGCCGTTGAAAAACTGGTCAAACAGCTTGATGTTCTACTTCCTCAAGTCCTCATTGAGGCGCAGATTATTGAAGTGACGCTCGATGACGACAGTGCGTTTGGAGTCGAGTGGATGTGGGAACAAGACACAACTGTCAACGATAAAACCTATCAGCAGGAGGGGGCCACCGATTTCGGGTTGACCGATGAGATTTTCGGCTTGAAATACGGTATCTTGTCCAGCAAGCTAGACACAATGCTCCACGCCCTGACGAAGGACACAAAGGTCAATATCCTCTCTACACCGCGCATCATGACCAAAAATAATCAGGAAGCGATTATCAACGTCGGTCAAGCGGTGCCGTTCCTTGTCAGCACGCAGGAGACCGCGACAGGGGGTATCCTGACCAGCACAGACTTTCGGGATGTTGGCGTCATCCTGACCGTTACACCGCGCATCAACAGATCCGGAACCGTTTCCCTTGATGTCAATCAACAGATCAACAGTTTGGTCGAGTTTACCTTGTTCGATGCCCCAATCATCTCCACACGCGAGGCGTCGGCGTTCGTGACAATCAGGGACAAACAGACGATGGTTATCGGTGGGATGATTAAGGACGACAAAACGGAGACCGTCCACAAGATACCGGTGTTGGGAGATATTCCGCTGCTGGGTAAGCTGTTTCGGCGAACAGACACGCGAATCGAAAAAACGGAGTTGATGGTGTTCATCACACCGCATGTGGTCTACACCGATGCGGATGCGGATCGGGTGACAGCAGAGCAGAGAGAGAAATTGCATCTACAGAATGACAAGACGGGTAACTAGCATTGGGACGAAATAGCTTTGCTCAATTTCTTGTCGTTTGACTGGGTGCCGAAAAGGCGGCATCCACATGAAAACCGGGATGCGCCCCAACGGCACAGAAAAAATGAGGGTGGCTTATCGTTCAAAATGCCCATATTAAGCAAACCCCTTAACCTCGCATAATTGATTCAACCTCTGACAGCACAGCTTTGACCGCTGCCTGATCGACTCCTGCGGCGACTCCATCATAGCTAGCCGTGCGAATCATCTCCGCGAGATTGTTTCCGAGTTGCTCCATCGTCCAGCCAATCGAATCGGGTACAGTTGCCTTATCGAGGTGGTGTTGGTCGTTTCTACCGGATGGATCATAATGATAGTGCGGATCTTTTCGGAAGCAATCGAACCGCAGCAGTTGTACCGCTTCACCATCGACATCGCCGTAGACGCGGACAGAAGGACCGCCATCACCGGTTATGCTCCGGTTGTCAACGTGGAGTTCAACCCCACCGACTTGGAAAACCTTTTCCTGACTCATAATAGAAATCCCTCCTTACCATATTGGATAGATGGTGGACATTATATCATCTTCTGTGAGATAACACAATCATCTAAATTTTTCTTGGCACGAATCTGTTTTGATGGTAGAATAGCGCCTTGACCTTATATCGGTATTGATTGAGATATTTCCGCTCCCTTAACGCTCCACTGTGACTTCAACCAAACGGAGGTTATCCAATGTTAGCTATCGGTATTTTCGCGCCTTACGGAACAGACCACGACCGCAACATCGCTTTTTGTCATGATACCGATGTCCATCACATCGTTTTGAGTGCGGCTGGAATTGCCGGTGAAGACTCCATCCCCTCAACCGATGCACTGAAAGACCTTGTCGACAAATACGCCGCTGCGGGAGTTACCCTCGCCGCACTCACACCCGAACGTATACGTCAGGCTGCCTTCTCCGATCCTGAGATCCAAAAGGAAGAAGTGGCAACCTTCGGACAGCTTATCCAAAATATGGGGGAAGCAGGCATCCCATACGTTCATCTCTATCTCAACGTTGATCCATTGAGTTCTGATGCCGAAAGAGAGGGACTTTGGAGTGGCTTAATTGAGGTCTATAACCAAATCACCCGTATCGCAGAAACCGCCGGGGTCCGAATCTCCACCCACCACTTCCATGTGCCGGATCGCCTGCTCTGGAACTACGAAACGATGTCGCGGCTCCTTAATGAAGTAAATAGCCCCGCCAACGGCGTCACATTCTGCCAAGGCAAATCCCAGATGGCTGGCGACGATCTGGTGAGAGACATCTTGAACTACGGCGATCAGATCTTCATGTTCCACATCCGTGATGTCGTAACACAAGTTGAGGGTGACATTTCACCGGAAGTCGAAAAGCGTCTAGCAGATATCGGCTACCTTGAGGTTGCCTTTGGTACAGGCGAAGTCGATATGGTTGGTTCGATCCGCGCACTCAAGCAGATCAACTATCAAGGGCAGATCTACCCTGAACACTACCCATCTATCGCCGGAGATTCTGCCTCCGGACTTGCTTGGACGATTGGCTACATTCGGGCTTTAGATGAGGCTGTCCAAGTGTGAGATGCAGGTATTGTATAGCCTCAAAGCTAAGGAGCGACGGTGATTTACCGCACCACGGACGCTTATGGCAAAACATCCTAATATCGTGCTGATGGGGATCGATTCTCTCCTTGCGACCCACATGAGCTGTTACGGCTACCACCGGCTCACGACACCGCATATTGATCGGTTTGCGCAGGACGGAACGCTCTTTGAACGTACTTATAGCGCGCATATCCCGACCACCAGTGCCTATGCGTCAATGCTCACAGGGATGGATGTTTTTGGCACACAGGTTGTCGCACTACGACACAAAGGTCCGCTCAGATCCGAAGTCAAGCCCCTCCCCGAAATCCTTCGAGAAGTTGGTTACGAGACAACCTGTGTCGGGTTCAGCGGCAACCCCAGTTCGCGTGGGTTTGATAACTACTTGGATTATTCAGGCTGGGGGAGTTGGGAAGAGCGCCCCAGTCCTAAAGCGCAGAACCTCAACGAGGTCACAATCCCTGAACTTGACCGCCTCGTAGAATGGGGAAAGCCTTTCCTCCTGTTCTTACGGCACATGGACCCGCATTCCCCATACCTCCCACCGCCCCCTTACGAGCGGATGTTCTATCATGGCAACGAATTTGATCCGGCAAACAAGTCAATGGAGCCGGTGATGGACTTTAAGCCGTTCTGTGACTATTTTGCGAGGTGGATGCCGCCCGGCGTCACAGACAAGGATTATATTATCGCCCAGTATGATGGGGCGATTGCCTATATGGACGCTTGTATTCAAACCATCTTCAACGCCCTAGAAGCACACGGTATCCTCGATGAAACCATCGTCATCATCAACGGCGATCACGGAGAGACGCTTTACGACCATGAATGCTGGTTCGACCACCATGGGATTTATGATGTCACCCTGCATGTGCCGTTAATTATCCGCTATCCCGGCAAAGTTCCCGCCGGAAAACGGATCAGCGGCTTTAACCAGCATAAAGCACTCGTGCCGACTATCCTTGAATTGGCAGAAATCGAGACGGATATGACATTTGATGGGGAGAGCTTGATGCGGTTAGTGCGGGGAGGGATCGCTTCCTACGAAAGCGAGTTTTACATCACAGAATGTACTTGGATGCGGAAGCACGGCTGGCGCACCCCGGAATGGAAGTTGATTATCGCCCTAGAACCGGATTTCCATTTCAAACCGCCGGTCGAATTGTACAACCTCATTGAGGATCCCGATGAAAACAACAACCTCGCCGAGATATATCCCGATGTTGTAGCCGGGCTCGAAACACGGATGCAGAGATGGATTGCGAAACGTGAGGCAGAAACGGGACTCAAGAATCCGATTATGACTCAGGGCGACTGGCACGGACATGAGGGATTAGGGCATTTCAAAACCTCCCAGCAGGCGTATGATACTCTACATATCGGTGAGCAAGGGGAGGCGGCGAGGCGACAAGCGGCACTCAAAAAGTAACGCTCCTATAAAGAAATAGTTTTCACGTCCTGATAGATCGGGATCCTCGGAACGGGACATCACGTTTCACGCTTTTGGCATTTTGCACTTTCTGCTTTTATGGTCCTTTACTAATCTGTACGGATAGAGAGGGATATTCCCATGTACCTGACTGAACAACAACTCAACTTTTTCCACACCTTTGGATTCATCCATATTCCGCAACTGTTCACGCCGGACGAGGTCGCTTGGATTACAGAAGAGTTTGAGCACGTCCTCGATACTTACGGAAAAGGCGATGAACACGATGGATCACAACGCACCATGATTGTTCCGACCATCGATCACAGCGCAAAGCTCTGTACGCTGCTCGACGACCCACGCGTCGTCGGCATCGCCTCCGATATTTTGGGGGACGACTTTAACTACGCTTCCGGCGACGGCAACTACTACAGCGGAGATACCGGTTGGCATGCTGATGGCGGATACCCTGAACTCTTTGCAATCAAAATAGCATACTATCTCGACCCGCTAGCCCGAGATACCGGCTGTTTGCGCGTCATGCCGGGCAGTCATCGCCCCGACTCCTTCTGGCGGACGGAAAATATATCGCCGCGAGATTCTGAACAGTTATGGGGTATCCCGCCCTCCGAGGTTCCAGGGAATGTCGCCTTAGAAACGAATCCCGGTGATCTGGCAATCTTCTATCACGATACCCTGCACGCTGCCTTCGGCGGCAGCAACCGTCGGCGCATGTTTACGATGAATCTGATTAAGCAGGGGGTAACGGAGGAAGGGATCGCACGCGTGGATCAATACCTCCGCCATCATTGCCCTGTCGCGCACGGGTTCAAAATCGGCGGTATGTACACAGATCTGATGCTAGAGACCGCTAGCCCAGAGCGGCTCCGTCATTTGACTCAGTTGCATGAGCGTCACGCGCTAGTTCACCCGCACGACACGCTCCCACGACCGCTACCACGTCTGTGATAAAGTAGTAGGCATACTCCGTATGCCGTAACCCCTGTGCATACTATCTTTAGCAAGCAAGACGACGGAAAACGGATGAATAAAAAATTACCGTCCCCTCCGAACTTTGACACGCCGGAGGAGGAAGATGAATTTTGGCAATTACATAGCCCACTCGATTTTGAACATGAGAAAGTTGGTATTCCCGAACCATGTCAATTTGTTCGACTATACGAGGCGAGGTTCCGTAGCGTAGAGGACAAATAACAATGTCCATCTTTCTCATCGGAATGGATCAGACGGCGGGAGCCATCCACTTCAGTGATCGCATCGCATGGATCTGGCGATCTGCAGCCCATCATAACCTGTTCCTTCTCGCGATGATTGCGGCAGCAATCCTCCTGATTCGGTACGCTGCGCGTCGAGAGTATTGGCAAAGTGCTGCACGTCAGGTCTGCGGGCGTCGGTTGGCGATGGTTTCCTTTGCTATTCTATCGATCTATATCTCCATTGGATTGCTCGATAGTATCCGTTGGAGTGATCCGGTCTTCAACCCGGATGGAAAGTTGGTTCGCAACGAAACGGAACAACTCATCTATTCCCCGCGAAGGTGGAGTCTCCTAGATCGAATCTGCACACCGCTACGTGAGAACACCGAAAAAACCTACTCTGCCCCCTTCGCAGCTCATCTCTACACCAAGAGTACAATCCAGCAGCCGGATGGGCGAATCACCCGCGAGCATCCGCCGCTGCAACACCCACATTCACACCTCTTCGGCACAGACAAGGTCGGCACCGACGTCTTCTACCGTGCGCTGAAAGGGATTCGGACGGCGCTGATTATCGGTGGGTTCACAACGCTGACCGCGATCCCGTTCGCGCTCTGCTTCGGCGTAATCGCCGGTTATCTCGGGGGACGGGTTGATGACATTGTTCAATATATCTACTCCACCCTTGCGTCTATTCCGAGCATTCTGTTGATCGCTGCGTTCATGCTCCTGTTTGGACACGGCTTGTTCAACCTCTGTCTCATCCTAGGGATCAGCAGTTGGACGGGGCTGTGCCGACTGCTGCGCGGCGAAACCCTCAAGCTACGGGAGCTAGAATATATCCAAGCCGCAGAAGCCTTCGGCGTGAGTCGATGGAAGATCCTTGCCAAGCATATCGTACCAAACGTCATGCACATCGTGCTTATCTCTGCTATCCTGCGTTTCAGTGGGCTGGTTTTCTTTGAAGCATTGCTGACCTATCTCCAGATCGGTGTCGATCCGACGACGGGCAGTTGGGGCAACATGATCAACACTGCCCGTTTGGAGTTAGCCCGCGATCCGGTGGTCTGGTGGAATCTCATTGCCGCATTTCTATTTATGTTTGGGCTAGTGCTGCCGGCGAATCTATTCGGGGATGCTGTTCGTGATGCGTTGGATCCGCGTCTGCGGACGGAGTAGAAAGTCTTCCATTAGAACCGCCATTCCAACAACGTTCCACGATGGCGTGAGACGAGCGCCCCAGTGATTGTGCCCACCGCTGCGCCGGCAATCACATCAGACGCATAATGCCTGCCCAGGTAGATTCGGGTGAGACCGACCAACCCCGCGCCGATGTAAAGCGGAATACGGAGTTTGGGATACCGATTCCCAAGCACCGTCGCACCGGCGAAAGCGTAGGCGGTGTGCCCCGATGGAAACGCCGGATTACCGACCTCCTCGTCGAGGGGGCGTTTACGTCCTATAATCTCCTTCAGCCCCCAAACAATTACACCTGTGCTGATGAAAGTGGAGGTCAACAATCTGCCCGTTTCACGGTTGTTATCGTCGCCATAAGCCATCAGGAGAAGAGAAACTCCTAGCATTGTTCTGCCGTCGCCAAAATAGGTTCCCACCTCCATAATGGTGCCGAGCGGCTCGCTTCGGGGCGGTTCATCGTGGATTGCATCGAATATGTCCTGATCCAATCGCACAAAAAAATTGCCTTCATCGGCGTGTCCCACGACGGAGATAAGGCAGAAAAATAGCGTCCACAGAGTGGATCGGACTGTTTGTCTTCTCATGGTTTCACAACCCAAGTCGAGTGGGAAACTAAAGCCCGCTCATAAACTGAAAGATCTCGTCTCCGAGTCCCGGCAGGTCTTCATGTGCAAAGTCAGGATAAATCGCTAACGATTTCTCCGCTGTAATCTTGTTATAAGCGGCAAATTGCGTCGAAGGTGGACAGATGGTGTCCATTAGTCCCACCCCCATAAAGACTTCACTCCGGATGCGTGGACATAGATACTGCACGTCGATATAGCCTAGTTTCTCAAATATCGCCTCTTCGCGCTCGTGGAGTGGGTCGAATTTACGGAAGTATTCTCCCAATTCGGCGTAAGCATCTTTTGCCTGATCCATCTCCCACACCCGCTGGTAATCGCAGAGGAACGGAAACACGGGTGCTGCCCGTTTGATACGCGGTTCAAGGGCTGCACAAGCGAGTGTCAGTCCGCCGCCTTGGCTTCTGCCGGTCGCACCGACTCGATTTTCGTCCACCTCCGGCATCTCCATCACAATTTTTGCGAGTTGTGCTGTATCCAGAAAAATCTGGCGGTAGAGCAGTTTTTCCGGCGGATCTTCAAGTCCGCGGATAATATGTCCGCGTAACGTCCAGCCTGTCACACCGCCCGTATCTTCGGACGAACCACCCTGACCACGACAATCGAGCGCGGCGACGGTGTGACCGAGAGCGGCGTAGCCCAACTTACTTACCCAATCGCCGGCATCGCCAGAATAGCCGTGGAACATCAACACCGCCGAATGGGGGATAGTAAACTCATTCGGGACGATAAGTTTGGCGTGAACCCGCGCACCGCCGACACCGGTGAAATAGAGATCTGAACATTCTGCAAAGGGGGTCTGGAAACTTGCCGGTGAGATCTCAATCTGCGGATCAACCTCCCGCATCTCCGCAAGCGCGTCCTCCCAAAAAGAATCAAAGTCGTCGGGGCGTGGATTTACGCCCTTATAGGTTTTCAACTCCGCTAACGACATATCAAAGGTCAAAGGCATACGATTTCTCCTCTCTCATTGTGACTTCATTTACCAACCGATTGCATATGATGTGGAGCGTGGATCTGCACCACCGATGCGTGTTCCCGTCTCAGGATCAACGGTGATTGCGCACACACGGCTGACCCCTGCACTCCAATCGTCGTGATCGTGAAGGTGATGCCCCCGACCACGCAAAGCCTCGCGGGTCTGTGGGGCGATACGGGCTTCGACCACTACCTCGCCGGGCAGTGATCCATGGGGCCAGAACGAATTCGGGAAGCTGTGACTGATGACACGAGGGGCTTCGATCGCCTCTTGCGGCTCCATCCCGAACTCGATGATATTGAGGAACACCTGCAGCATCCCTTGCACCTGTGCATCTCCACCGGGACAACCGAAAGGCATAAACGGCTTTCCATCCTTGAGAGCCAGCGCTGGATTCGGGGTGAGGCGTGGACGTTTCCACGGCTGCAGACAGGAGGGGTGCGCTGGATCTAGCCACGTCTGCGTGCCCCGTCCTGAGACAGGAAAACCCAAGCCCGGAACGATTGGAGACCAGCCAACCACATCCGAAGGCGTAGCGGAGAACGCGTTACCGCTCTCATCTATCACGCAGAGGTAACTGGTATCGCTCTCCCAATGCGATATCCGCTCCGGCTGTGGACGATTCGGGTCCAAGGTTGGGAGGGGGCTGTTCTCTCCGCGCGACTCCGGATGGAATGGCCACGGATCACCGGGAAGTGGCATGTCGGGGACGGCGCGTTGTGGATCAATGGCAGCTCGTCTTTCAGCGGCATATCGCTCATCAAGCAAGCCTACCATCGGCACCTGCACAAAATCGGGATCGCCGAAATACGCCTCCCGATCCGCAAACGCCAATTTCAGTCCTTCAATCACCGTGTGAAGATAGTCCGCAGACTCGTGCCCCATTCCCTGCAAGTCAGCCCCTTCGAGAATCTTTAGTGCCATGTTGAGGGTCGGCCCCTGACACCACGGTCCACAGGTATAAACGTCATAGCCTTTGTAGGTGATGTGCGTTGGTGGCTCGACCCGAACCGAAAATGCGGCGAGATCTTCGTAGGTCAGCAGTCCCCCTTCCTGCGCGTGGAAATCAGCGATTTCGTGGGCAATTTCGCCTTTATAGATTAGGTCGCGTGCGGCTCTGATTCCTGCTTCACGGTTACCACTCGCTCCCCGTTCAGCATCAATCATCCGCCTGAAGGTGTTCGCCAGATCCTTCTGGAAAAAGATCTCCCCGACTTGTGGAATATGTCCACCGGGGTTGAAGACAGCAGCCGTTGATGGGTCGCCCCCTAGCTCCCGGCTAGCAAATGCGTGGAACTGATCATCAACCGGGTGCCCTTGTTCGACAAGATCCAGCGCGGGCTGGATGACCTCTTCAAAGGTCATGGTGCCGAATCGTGCCAACGCCGTCAGCCACGCATCGGGCGATGCGGGTGTAACGGTTCGCAAGATTCCGGGGGGCAGATCACCGTTGTGATATTTTCGGAAATAGTCGATGTTTGCCGCTTGGGGCCAGCGTCCGAGTCCACTGATGGTTTCTACGGGTGCCCCTGACCCCGGACAGTGGATTATCGGTGCGACACCACCAAAATGGGTGAATCCCGGCTGAAGCACATTGATGCAGATACCGACGGCAACACCCGCATCGGCGGCGTTACCGCCATTTTCGAGAATACGTGCCCCGCCCATTGTTGCGAGATAGTGTACCGATGAGACAACGTACCGTTTCCCGCGGACTGAGGGGCGATGACTTCTTGGCATTCTACTTTCTCCTTCCACCCGATTGGGTAGTATTGACTTGAGTTGTGAGAGAGCGAATGGATTCGCAAATCAAGTTTAATGAATTCAGATTTTTAGGACCTACGAACTGATGCAACACAAGTGATATCCTTTTTCTATGTGCCTTCTTGGTATTTCAACTCAGGCCAGATTGACCGCATCTGCCACATATCCAGCGACACAATCTGTGCTTCGCCCCCTATTGAGAATAGAGAGATACCGTTGCTATCTTCCTGCTCCGGATAGGCACGCGCAACGGCACACTGTCTGGAGAACAACGGGAAAATTTTGTCGATCCCTTTCCTTGGGAACGCCCATTCTGCCTTGCACTCCCCGTTATCCGCGAAAACTTCAATGAGGCTCCGATCGATAAAGACGCGCAGCCGTATCCGTCGATCTGTCCCCACATAGAATGGAGCGGTCTCTGGCGGTTTGCCAACGAGGTCAGTCCTCAGAGAAGCGTTGGAGGTGTCGATCTGCAAACTGTCATTGGTCTTTGGGTGGCCGTGGTTGTAGATCGAAATTTTCGTTCGCTCACGCCCATCTGGTGAGCGGAGCACATACACCCCAACCTCCCGCGCAGTTCCTATCTCTACGGTTAAGTCGATCTCAATGGCTTTTCCTGCCACACTATCTAGGGCGCGTTCCTCGTTTGCTGATAACGCAACCTCCCCGAAATGTTCGTGATTATAACGAAGGGATTTCACCTCATCAACAGGTTCTATTGCCAACATGGTGTCTGCCTTCAGGGAGAGTTGCCAAGGCAGTGTCATACACCGTCCCCACTCAGATTGCGGACCTTGCCTACCGTCCGCGCAGTTGAGGATAGTGATGCAACGTCCATTGCTATCTATCGTTGCGGAGGGACAGGCGACATGTCCGCCGCCAAAGGGACCGTGGTTAATTCTGCCGTGATATTCTGGCGTGAATCGGTGTGTTTGCTGGTCATATTCACCGATGTAATAGCGCGCCGCCCGTTTGTGACTAAAGAGGAGTAAGATGTGCTTGCCATGATCGATAGGCAAGAAATTTGGTACTGCACCATCTTCGCCCAGATCACAGAAAACATCATCGATCAGCAGCGGATGTAAATATTTCCATTCAGACAGGTCTTTTGAATAGAAAAGATGGGAGGCAGAGCGGCGCCGTTCCCGGATGTAACCATCAATTGATGTTCCGGAAATTGAATAATACCCGTCTTCCTCTTTCCATATACATGGGTCGAATACGTTGTAGGGACGCTCGTATTCGTCTATCTTAGGGTTGGGGATAACCGGATTATCTGGATGTTTTTCCCAGTTTAACAAAAGTGGATCCGTCGCAGTAGCAATACTATTCCCCGATTCCTTGCCGTGGTAAATGGCGACAACCCTTTCATCTTCCACAAGCGTCTGGCCACTGAAACAGTGAAGTTCTGTGTCCGGATAGAGCGCAGGCGGCAGATCGCGCCAATGTACCAAGTCATCGGCGTAGCAATGCCCCCAGTGGCACCGGTCGCTCCCTTCGGGACCGAATTGGTAGAATAGATGATACCGTCCCTGCCATTGGCAAAGCCCGTTCGGGTCTCCCATGCTTGATAAAGAAGACATGTGATAGATCGGACGATACGGGTCTTTCGCCATCTGCTCTCTCTGTTTCTTGTATGAAATCAGGGTTTCATCTATTTCAAGCGTGGTGAGTTGTTCAGTCAAGGTATCTGGATAAGTTTTGCCTTTTAATCGTTCCCACTGATTCCCCATAACCTAGTCTCCATAACCGAGCTGACGTAGGTGTTCAAACGACTTCTCTATCCGTTCCTTGGTCTGTGCTTCGGTCAGATCCTCGCCGCGGACGCCTTCCGGTTGGAGAATATAGGGACCCGTGTAATCAACCGATTTGAGGATTCTCAACACCTCCGCAAAATCTACGATTCCCTCGCCGAGCGTCGTGAAGTGCCACGCGTCGAATACGCCATCGTGGTCTTTCAGATGGGTGCAGGCAACGTAAGGGGCGATCTTCTCAAGTTCCACAACGGCATCGCCGCCGTCGGTGTAGAAGGAGATGTTGCCCGTATCGAAGTTGATGCGGACGGCTGGGTGATTGACCGCATGTATCAACTCTAAACACACTTCACCATTGTGAAGCAGGGTTGGATGGGTTTCGAGGGCTAGGGTGAGACCGCGTGCACTGGCTTCGTCCCCTATCTTTGAGAGCCAGTTATAGACATCCGACTCTGATCCGGGGTGGGCTTTGACGCTGCTATGCACTATCGAGACACCCATGCGGACTGCCGCATCGAAAGCGTCTATCCAATCTGCTGTCGCTGCGTCTGTCGCGGTCGTATCCTCATCTTGATATTTTGCCGTCAGCGCCACCGGCGCAAAACCATTCTCGTCTAATTCTGCCTTCACACTCTCAATCGCTGAAGGTGACGGTGCTGGGATCTGCAAGTGATTCACCTCGATGCTAGATAGATGCTCATACATGATGTGTTCGTAACGACCATAACCACCGACACAAGCAAAGATGTTTTTCATTTTGCACCTCCTTCAGATGTGCCTATTCTAGCCTAAGTTGCTAGGTTCTGTTGACATTTAACAAATGGAACGGAGCTCTCCGTTCCCTACGAGATATACGTGCATCTATGGCCCGCTTCATAGTGAACAACGATCGTTGTTCACTACCAAACCGTTGTGTGTTACATATATATCGTCCTGCTGGACGAAGAGGGGATATTGTTGGGTTTCACGGTTCCCCGTTCAACCCAACCTACGTGTTGACATTTGGCAACACGCCCTAGTTATTAAAAATCTATCAGAACCTGTAGGTCGAGATTCATATCTCGACACCCAAACGTCGATTTTGGAAAATCGACCTACAGTAGGCAACCACAAGGGTTGCCCCTACAGCCTACTGTCGTGCAGTATGCTAGGTATCTTGTGCAGTGGATTTGGCAATCCACTGCGAGCGGTGTTTTTCTCACGTTTCACGCTTCATAGATATTCTGCATCTGCCATACGTCGAGCGATCTGAGTTCACTCTCTTGACCTTGAGAACGCAGCGACACACCAATGCTATCTTTGCGGTCAGGATAGACACGCATTGCAACACACTGCTTCCCGTTGACGAATACCTCAACTACGCTCTTGTCGATGAACACACGCAACTTGAGCGTTTCATCCGGCTCGATGAAAACAGCGGCAGTTTCGGGGGCGCGTGAAAGCACATCCGGCGAGATTGACGAATACGATGAATCAATCGTTATCAGGCTATCCCGTCCCTCCCGTTCCAGATCCGGATCCCTGAAACCCCGCTCCCTGAAGAACGCGATACGGGTGTACTCCTCCTTTTGCGGTGAACGGAGGACGTTCATTTCGACCATCGGTGCACTTTTTGGATCGACTTCAGCGACGATTTCCATCGCGTTCCCTTCGATATTTTGGAGGACAATCTCCTGATTAGCGGGCAACGTCATCCCACCGACCGCCTGATGTGCGCCGCGCAGCGACTCGATGGCTCCGGCGGGCTCGATTGCCAACTCATCTTTTGAGGCGAGCGTTAGGCGTCGTGGCAAGGTCATGATCTGATTCCAACCTTGGGTCGGCTTTGCGGGGTTCATGTTCCAGATGCAGATGAGTCCTCCCTCGCCATCGGGGGTAGCGGAGGGTGCGTGTACACCCGCGGGGGCTGCCGCACCGAAGTTGTTCTTTGCACCTGCGGTCACGACGAACTTGTCGCGATCCTTATCGTAATCGCCAAGCAGATACTGTCCACCGCTCATATGGCTGAAGAATAGGAGGATGTGGCGGTCACCGATGGGCCAAAAGTATGGACAAGCGCCGTCATCGCCCACCAACGTGTACTGGTCATCCTCGATGAACGGGTGCAGATACTCCCAATCCGCTAAATCCGGTGAACGGAGCAAGAAATTGGCGCGAATCCGTTTGCCACCCGGTCCATGTGGCAGCGTTCCCCCTGAAAGCGAATAGTACATTCCATCCTTCTTCCAGATACACGGATCGAAGACGCGGTAGGGCGGAATTGACCCATCCGGGTTTCTCATCGGAATCACTGCCTCGCCCGTCACCTTCTCCCAATTCAGCAGCAGCGGATCACTCGACACAGCGACCATATTCCCTACCTCTGTGCCGTGATACATCGCTATCACCCGATCTTCCTCGACATAACTTGAACCGGAGAAACAGCATCTTTCTGGATTGGGGTAAATCGCATAGGGCAGGTCTCGCCAATGGATGAGATCATCGCTGATAGCGTGTCCCCAGTGCTGGCGGGTATCCTCCGGCGGATATGCCTGATAGAACAGATGCCACCTGCCGCCCCAGAAACAGAGTCCGTTGGGATCGTTAAGCATCGCTTCGGGATTCACGTAATGATAGATGGGACGGTGCGGGTCGCCCGCATACCCTTTGCGCGACTCGATCAGTCGGAGCATCAGCGGATTGGTTTTAAGTTGCTCTTCCTGTTCTTCAAGGGTATCAGCAAAGGTGTAGTGAGGAACACGCGAGGTATAATCGGGAGTGTTGTTCATTGGTTTTCTCCTTTATATTATATGTACAGGACTTACGCAAACTTAGCACACGGGGGCAGATTTTTGATTTTTAACCCCCTAACCCCCCTAGCCCCCTTATCAGGGGGGAAACCCTTGTCAGGGGGACTTTGGAAAATCAGGGGACTTATGAACCCGCTGCGTAAGTCCTAATGTACTATCTTCTTTCTACGAGAAACATCTGCTCTGTCACATGAATCGTCCGATTTCTGAGATTTCTTGATCCACGAAACGTATTGTAGCGAACACTAAACTCGTCAACGGCACCTATTTTTTGTAGCATAGCACGCATCTCATCGGGACTAATGAATCCTTCATTATTAAAAGAGATTAAGAGAAAGCGTGCGTCAATGTTGTGGAGCAATTCTTTGAGCAGCGGTAAAGACTTCGCTCGGACATTATATCCTGAACGTCTCCAATCCGATGGAATGCCTGACACACGGCTTACTTTATCTGGTCGCTTGTAATGGACAAGCAGATTAAGCATAAAGTAATTGGAGCCGTAGGGGTGTTGATTATAGGGCGGATCAATGTAAGCCAAGTCAAGCCCCTTTATCTGATCGGCAACCTTGTTGGTGTCATCTTGCAGAACCTGATAATCGCACTCGTACTTGCTCAACACCGGGATTTCAAGCTTGATTTTGCCTTTGATTCGTTTTAAGGCATCCAATCCGGTGCCACCGTATTGGCCGACCCCGGTGGTGCGATCTTTATAAAATCCCTTGAATACACCGGCGGTATTTGAATGGACAGATACGGCGCTTAGAAGGGGCCCCAAAAGCAAATCACGAGAATCTGAGGGTGTCCCATCAATCATTCTACGGTAGTTGTCCAAACGACGGGCATTGATAGTTGTATAGAAAACCCTATCAGCCTTTGTAATTTCTGATTCATTCTTTGGAGCATAGAGTGTTTCAATAAATCCCTTGGGGAGCGGCTCGTCAGCCACGCGAGCGTTTAATTCATTTACAATTTGGGATAGGGCAGAGAAATTAACTGAACTTCTGTTGCGCAGATAGCAGCGTGCAATCACAGCAGCGTAATCCTCAAAATCGTTGCTGACAATAAACGATGCGTGCGCTTTCAGAAAACGTGAAACGACACCGGAGCCGCTAAATGCGTCGAAGACACGAAGGTATTGCTTACCGGTCCGTTTCTTGACATGCATAACCGCTTTGCCAATTTGCCCCAGAAGGGCGCGTTTGTTACCAAGATACGTGATAAGTTGCTCTGAGAGATAATTTGGATCTTCGGCGAAGGGGGAACCGTCGTCCGATTCAG
>JAGWBT010000048.1:4143-36305 GCA_021295755.1 Candidatus Poribacteria bacterium | reverse complement strand
ATGAATGAATGGGAGTTGATGGGTATACAATCTCCTTTAAGTTTAACTCATGGGGTCATTTGATACAAACTATAAATAAGCGCAGGAGATAGCCCCGATAAGATCGGGATTCAAAGCAACGCTTGGCGTACCTATTATGCAATTGAAAGATTACCGCAATCTGCTGGATCAGATCGATGACCAGATTCTCGTCCTTTTACAGGAACGGGTAACTATTGTCAAACGTGTCGGTGAGCTCAAATCGCGCACCGGCGTTGAACGGATTTATGCACCGCATCGAGAGCGGGAAATTCTCTCCCGGTTGGAAACGCAGAACCACGGACAATTTCCCTCCGACGCGCTACACAAGATTTATACCGAGATTATCTCCGCCTGCCGTGCGCTCGAAAGACCGTTATCCATTGCCTTCCTCGGTCCTGCGGGTAGCTTTGGTCACACGGCGGGTTCACATTTCTTTGGTACGTCAGTAGAATTTATCGCGGTCACGCCCCAACCCGACATTTTTACAACGGTTGAATCCGGTCGAGCAGATTACGGCGTCGTCGCAATCGAAAACTCCACGCATGGAACAGTCCGTGACGTTTTAGAGATGTTCCAATACACAAGCCTTCAAATTTGCGGAGAGTGCTTCTTGCCAATCAAACAGCATCTCCTCTCAAAATCTCCGCTAGCAGAAATTAAAAAGATCTACTCCCACCCGCAAGCGTTTGCGCAATGTCGTCAATGGCTAGGTCACAATGTGTCAGGCGTACATCAAATTGAGGTTTCCAGCACGTCAGAGGCGGCAGAATTGGCTGCCAGTGAACCAAATGCAGCAGCAATAGCAGGTCAACTCGCGGGCGAAATTTATGGGCTATCTGTGGTGGGTGATTCAATCATGGATGGACCAAACAATACGACGCGCTTCCTTGTCATTGGAAGTCACTCGGCGGCACCAACTGGAAACGACCGAACATCTATCATTTTCTCGGTTAAGGATAAAATTGGCGCGTTGTGGGAGGTGCTGCAGGTGTTGAAAAACTATGAACTCAATATGAGTAAGATTGAGTCTCTGCCCTCCCAAACCAAAGCGTGGGAGTATGTTTTCTTTGTAGACTTGGATGGGCACGCGGAAGATGAAAATGTGCGAAAAGCACTTGCAGAGATCAGGGAGTTGTGCGTGATGATGAAAATTTTGGGGACTTATCCGATTGGGGAACAAGGTGAGGAGGTATCTGGTAAATTCTAATTAACTCTTACATCCAGTAAACCAGAATTAAAATCAAGTTTACCAAACTGTGCGTGATCATGCACGGGATTAGCGATCTCGTGCGGATGTACAGCGATGCAAGGGTAAGTCCCATGAGAAATATTGGAATCCCACCCAAAACTAGCGGCATGAAAGAACGGATGTATCCGTGGAGCACCGCAAAAAGCAGCGCACTGAGTAGCATTCCTTTAGTCTGACCAAACCGACTAGCGAAACCGATATACGCAATTCCCCGAAAGAGGATCTCCTCCCCCACCGGCATTAGAATTAACATCACAAAACCGAGTAGGATTACTGTGCCATCTCCGAGGTTTTCTGGCATACTGTTCGACCATTGCTGCTGCTCCCATTGAGCCAAGTTTCCTAGTTTTTCTAGGGGGATTTCTTGGCTAAACCAACTTATTCCTTGCATGAAACCTACTGAAACAAAAGCTAAAGCGGGAGCGAGCAATAGCGGCAGCCCCAAGTCGGTAAGGTTGCCGCTGTACCCTAAGCCAATAGACCTTATATTCCTGCGATAGCGTCCAGTGATGCAGAAAAGAGATAGCCAAATCAGCACATTTCCGACGACTAGCTTAACGCTCCAGAAGTAGGAAGTTGGGAGCGTATACACGGCGTCTGTTTCCGGCAGCATCTCAAATCCTGTCGCCATTGAGATTGCGATATAGCGCGCAACTTCTTGAAATAGAAAGGCTATTAGAATAATGACCACCGGGTCTGATGGATTGAGATAACCGTGCAGCCTTGCAACTGTTTCCTCCGCTGTGTAGAACTGATTGCAGCGTCCACATTTGCGCGACCATGCCCGATTATCCCGTTGGCATTTAGGGCAGGTCCAAATGAGTTCGGGCATCTGATTCCAAAAGTAAAGCGGAAAGAACGCATGGGGCAGGAAAAAGGTGCCCAAAGCCCAGAACCCAGATCGCTCTTGCAATTTACTATCATTGTATACCCAAAAGGCGAGAGCACCGTTGATAGCCGCACCCAAAAATAGTACCCAGATAAAATCGGGATTCAAAGCAATTTGCATTGGCAGATTCCATGGTTTCAATGACGAAGATTTGGCGCGCATGGTAGCATATTCAGACCGCCTTGTCAACAACCCTCAACTATTTTCATGGGTCCACTTAGTAAGGTGTCGGGATTCGGAGATCCCTCCTACAGGGTAACTGAATGTTCATCAATTATTTTGATCTTCACATCGTTGCGCTAGGTGTGTTATAATCAACCGAGTTGGTTCATTAGTTTATTGGTTCATTGAGCTGGTGAATGCCTTTAACAGAAAATGGATGGAAGTTCAATACATAGCGGCTTGGGTTTTTATATTATTGGAGGGGAAAACATGGTCACTTTAGGTGCTGGAGATTTTACATATCAGGTATCGGGAGAAGATTGGGGCAATATACCCGAAGATTGGACTTACAAAGAAGCCACTGCTGTCGCTGTTGATGCAGATGATAATGTTTACGTATTTAATCGTGGGACACATCCGATGGTTATTTTCAACTCTGATGGTGATGTGCTTCGGACATGGGGAGATGGCATCTTCGCCAATCCACACGGTGTAACCATTGGTCCTGACGGTTCGGTCTACTGCGTTGATAACGGAGACCATACTGTTCGTCAGTTCACCCCCGATGGAAAACTCTTGATGACCCTCGGTCAACCCAATCAACCTTCTTCCCCGATGAGTGGCGAACCCTTCAACCTTCCAACGCATTTGGCAATCGATCCGCGTAACGGTGACCTGTATGTAGCTGATGGATATGCCAACGCACGGGTTCATAGATTTAGTCCTGATGGACGACATCTGTCTTCTTGGGGAGAGTCAGGCACGGGTGAGGGACAGTTCAACATCGTCCACAACATCACAACTGATAGAGATGGGTGGGTATACATCGCTGACCGTGAGAACCATCGAGTACAGGTATTCTCTCCCGAGGGCAAGTATGAAACACAGTGGTTGAACTTGTCTAGGGCTGCTTGTATCTGCTTGGACACTAGCGATGAACCGTTGGTGTATGTGGGTGAGTATTTTGGCGGTATAGCGTCGAATAAAATGGGCACAGAATTGGGTCCGCGCGTCAGCATTATGGACACCAAAGGGAATGTATTGGCGCAACTGAGTGATCAATCCTATGGAGATGAGCCCGGACGGTTCTACTCACCGCACGGAATCGCTGTTGATTCTAAGGGGAATATCTATGTCGCCGAAGTCTCTTGGAGCGATTATGGTAGCCAGATGGATCCGCCCAGAGAACTTCGCTCACTCCAGAAGTTAGTGAAGCAGGATTGATGTTGATTTTACTGGAAACCCCATGGTGTCTTCACATTGCTATATCTTCCGTTTTTGCTTGACCAGCCTTCCCCCAAGTGATATGATTATGACACCTCAGAACCTTTGATTGAAACGGGAGGGAATCTCTAGTCGGAAATGGCAAGACGTAAGCGTAGAAAATGGACCGCATCAGTGCCAAAGGTAGCTGGGTCCCCAACGGTGGATAAGCATCCGCAGGATTGCACTGAAGGACCTTTTCGTATTCGGCTCTATAGCGATCCGGTACTTCGGGAAAAAGCGCTTCCCGTTCAAGAAATCACGGATATTGAACGGAAACTTGCAGCGGATATGCTAACCACGATGTACGCTTCGCTGATTGGTGTGGGACTGGCGGCACCGCAGGTTGGGATTTTGAAACGATTGATTGTGATTGATCTGAACCGAGACGATCCAGAAGGGACTCCATTGGTGTTGTTTAACCCCAAAATTCATAGTCTAGAGGGTGAAACCATTGAGGAAGAGGGCTGCTTGAGTTTCCCCGGCATTACCGCCGATGTCAAGCGGGCAGCGAAGGCAGTCGTGACAGCGCAAGATATCGACGGTGAACCAATTCGGATCGAAGGGGAGGACTTACTCGCTCGCGCCCTACAGCATGAAATAGATCACCTCAATGGCATCTTGTTCATCGATCGCGTCAGCGGTCTGAGGCGGCAACTCCTCCGTGGAAAACTAAGAAAACTACAGTAATCGCAACAGGAAAAAAGTAAAAATCAGAAAGGTCAAACAGATGTCGGAAACGGAACAATATCCAGATATTGATCAGAAACTAGATCAGCTCGATAAATTATTAAAATCCTACGGAAAAGTTATCGTCGCATTCTCTGGTGGAGTAGACAGTACCTTTCTGGCTGAAGCCGCAAAACGGGCGTTGGGGGATAATGCCCTCGCTGTGACAGCGGTTTCTGACTCCTACCCGGAGCGCGAAATGAAAGCAGCGCAGGACATCGCCAAGCAGATTCGTATCCGCTATGAAACGATAAATACCGACGAATTGGAAACCGAGGGTTATGCGAGCAACCCGACCAATCGCTGCTATTTCTGCAAAACCGAACTCTTTGAACAGATTCGCCCGATTGCTGAACAGTACAAGATCGGCACAACCGTCTACGGCGCAATTCCTGACGATGTAGGGGATCACCGTCCCGGCATGGACGCCGCTAAACAGATGGGAATTCAGGCACCGCTCATTGATGTGAATCTTACGAAGGCGGAGATTCGTGAAGTTTCAAAGTGTTGGGGTTTGCCGACGTGGGATAAACCCGCCTTTGCGTGTCTCTCCTCCCGTTTTCCCTACGGCACACGGATTACCCGCGAAAATCTACGCCTCGTTGACCGGGCGGAACAGTTTTTGTTCGATTTGGGGATTCGCCAATTTCGTGTACGCCATCACGACACGCTCGCACGCATTGAGGTCGATCCACAAGAGATTGAGTTCATCGCTGCCAAGTCTATCCGCACCCAGATCAACGAAAGATTCAAATCGCTCGGATATGAGCATGTCGCTCTTGATTTACAGGGGTATAGATCTGGGAGTTTGAACGAAGGGTTGCTGAACCTTTCAAAATTGACTGCCCATTAGCAGGTGTGGCAGGCTACAATCTCTCATTGTGAATCAACCGAAAATCTGAAATCCGTAAAAATATGTCCTACCTCTTCATTTTGTTCAGGAGTTCATTGGCCATTAACGCACCGATGAACCCATAGCGAACCCCTGATCATTTACGCCTCACAGTTCACACTTGGTCTTTGACCGGAGAACGTTTTGAGTTGCAAGCTAGCAGCATTGGCTGATACACCGTTTTCGCCAATTGCTATACACAAGATTGTAAGACTGAGGAGATTGGTGCAACTAACCCGCTGCTGAAGCGAAAGAATGAGAATCGCATAAAAAATGCAACAGCCACAGACTCAACCAGATCCACAGCCTAACTCTCTTATCGGGTCCGAACTTTTTAGCTGGAAGAAATGGGATGCCTGTACCCACTGCGGGCTTTGTTTGCCAACCTGTCCAACTTACCGTGAATTGGGATTGGAGACCGATTCGCCACGTGGAAGGCTCTATCTGATGGGGGCGGCGTTCAGGGATAAGAACCCGATGCCGATTAGCGACGACTGGGTAAAATATATCTATCGCTGCTTGGACTGCCGCGCCTGTGAAACGGCATGTCCCTCCGGCGTACATTTTGGCGAAGTTATAGAAGAAGCCCGTGCGATTTATGAGATGAATGCCGAGCGTCCAACGGAGCAGCGGTTTTGGCGGCGTTTGGCCTTTAAGGAACTTTTGCCCAACAAGGAGCGCTTAGACCTCATCTTTGAACTGATGTGGCTGTATCAACGCCTTGGGATTCGCTGGCTGGTGCAAAAACTTGGGATTCTCAAACTGATGGGAAAGCTGGGAGAGATGGAGTCATTGCTGCCCGACATTCCCAATCCATCCCTCAAGGACAATTTACGGGAGTTTACCCCTGCCAAGGGAGAGGCGAGGCATCGGGTCGGATTTATCTCCGGATGTGTGATGAATCAGGTGTTCACCGAGACCAATCTGGCAACAATTCGTGTCTTGGCGGAAAACGGCTGCGACGTAATTACACCGACACAGCAGATGTGCTGTGGAGCGTTGCATGTCCATAACGGTGTCCGAGACACGGCGTTAGAACTGGCGCGTCAAAATATCGATGTCTTTGAAGCTGCAGAGGTGGACGCGATCATAATTAACTCCGCAGGCTGTGGTGCGACGCTGAAAGAGTATGAAGCTTTGATGGAACACGATCCGGACTATTCCGAAAGGGCAAAAGTGTTTAGCAGCAAGATGCGAGACATCAGCGAGTTTCTCGCGGAGATTGAAATGACGCCCCCTGAAGGAGAGATTAAGCGGCGCGTGACGTATGATGAACCGTGTCACCTTGTCCACGGGCAAAAAGTCCAATTGCAGCCCCGCACAGTCCTCCAATCAATTCCGGGGTTAGAACTAGTGGAGTTGACCGAATCGGAATGGTGCTGTGGCAGTGCGGGCATTTATAATATCACGCAGCCGGAGATGTCGCGTGAAATTCTGGAGCGTAAGATAAAGCACATCGCTGAGACAGATGCCGAAATCGTCGCGACAGGGAACCCGGGCTGTATTCTACAGATCCAACTCGGCGTTAAAGCGAATGAATTGCCCATGAAGGTGATGCACCCAATCGAACTCCTCGACCAATCATATCGAGGCATTGATCCGCTCGGATAGACCGCAATATGGATCGTACCGATTCACAATGCACGTATTGCGGCAAAAATGCTCTATATCTGGATAATTAATTCATGAAAATCACAGACGTTCAGACCTTTATCGTTGGGAACCCGTGGAAAAACTGGGTGTTTATCAAACTCCATACCGATGATGGCGTTTACGGAGTTGGTGAGGCGACAAGCCATCGCAAGGCGAAAACAGCAGAGACCGCCGTCATTGAGATGCGCCGCTATTACCTCGGTCGCGATCCTTTCAATACGGAAGAAATTTACGAAGAACTTACAAAGGGAAGTGCCCCTTTCTATGTCAAAGCAGCGGTGGATATGGCGTGTTGGGATATCATCGGTAAGACAGTTCAGCTACCAGTTTACCAACTGATCGGTGGGGCATATCGCAATCGGATCCGCGCCTATGCTAACGGCTGGTATCAGGTGGACCGTATCCCTGAAGCATTTGCCGAGAAAGCCAAAGCGGTTGTCGAGAAGGGCTATACTGCACTTAAATTCGATCCCTTTGGAAACGCTTACGGACGAATTGCCCCTAGCGAGATTGACCTTTCAATCGATATCATTGCGGCGGTGCGGGAGGAAGTCGGTCCCAATGTAGAACTACTCATCGAAGGACATGGGCGTTTCGATCCGCTGCTCAGCGTCAAGATTGGGCGCAGACTAGAGGCGTTTGATCCGGGCTGGTTTGAGGAACCGGTGCGCTCACCACAAATAGACGACCTCGCTTTCATCGCCTCTAAGCTGCCGTTTCCCATTGCGGCAGGCGAAGGGTTATCCGGCAAAGAAGCATTTATGGAACTGCTGGATCGGAAGGCAGCGCAGGTGATTCAGCCGGATCCCATCCCCGCAGGCGGCATCACAGAGATGAAGAAGATCTGTGCCATCGCACACGCTTATCATGTGTCCGTCGCACCCCACAACGCACAAGGTCCTGTCTGTACCGCTGCTTGTCTCCATATCGATGCATCAACCCCAAATGTTATGATTCAAGAGGTATTTGAGGACTTTGCGACACCCTTCGCTGAAAAGATTGTTGATTATCCGATAGAGATCAAAGATGGTGATGTCATCATTCCGGACCGCCCCGGTTTGGGGATAGATCTCGACGAAGCAGAGATGACAAAATACCCCTATGATGAATCATACTTCTTGGATATGTACGGGGAAGGTGGCTGGGAGAAGCGAAATTTGGGCAACGCATAAAACGTGAGAGAAATAGGAGGCAATCCCGATGATTCGCGTGATTAAGCCAGAGGGTTTCGGCAATATTCAGTTAGAAGATGCACCTATCCCTGAAATCGACAATCGTCAAGTTTTGGTGCGGACGGAACGGACGTTGATTAGTCGTGGTTCTGAACTGTTCCGCCGTTATATCAGTGAGGAAGCACTTCCCCATTCGATTATGGGATATTCCCTTACTGGCACCGTCGAGAAGGTCGGAGCCAATGTCACCGAGTATCAAATCGGACAACGGGTGATGGCCGCTGCACCTCACGCACAATATGTCGTCGGCGATGCGGACTCGACGCGGGGGCATTTAGTCCCACTTCCCGATGATGTTTCCTTCGAGGCAGGTACGTTCCTTTTGCTTTCGACAGAGGCGACAGCGTGGGCGGCGTCGTCAGGGGCACAGGCAGGAGATACGATTGTCATTTTGGGACAAGGCGTTGTGGGCAGCTTGATGCTGCAGATCTTGCGCGGGTATGATCCTGCCAGAATTATCACTGTTGATGGGTTGTCGCTGCGCTGTCAACTCTCGAAGGAATTGGGAGCGGATGTGGTAATTAACGCTTCGGAAGCGGACCCCATCGAAGAGGTACAGCGTTTAACCGATGGGAAAGGTGCGGATCTTGTCGTTGATTGTGTCGGTGGACATGCGGGTGTCAAATCGTTTGATCAGGCGCAGGATATAGTTCGTAGGGGAGGCACGCTTCAGCTAATCGCATTATACCAGGGGGAACCGTTGCCGCTACATTCATCAAAGATTATGAGCAAGCGGCTTGTGGCAGGTATCCTTGTCGATGAACCGCTCTCACAAACTGCGTTTCGAGCATTGGAGAAGATTCGCACCGGAAAGATCCAGACCGATCGGATGATTACTCACCGCTTTCCATACAAGCAGGCGAAGGAGGCCTTTGATTTCTTGTGGAATACGCCGGGTGAAGCGCTTGCGGTCCTGCTGGTTTGGCGATAATCATCAATTTCTCACTGATAAAAGATATGTGATGCTCACTTGAGTTCATACATCACTGATGCTACGCTGACGATTGCAGCGGTCTCTGTGCGCAAGATGTTGTCGCCGAATGTTGCAGGTATGCAGCCGTTTTGAACTGCCAACTTCACCTCTTTGTCTGAAAACCCACCTTCGGGTCCTACAAAAAGCCCAACTGATTTTGCCTCTCCATGATTTCGTAATGTCTCTTTAAGTCCCTGCCGTTTTTCGCCCTCCCACAACAGAATTAACAGATCCAAGTCTACTACCCTTCCGAGACACTCTTCTAGCCTCTGAGGTGCAAATACGTGGGCAAAATGGGCGCGTTTGCACTGTTTGGCAGCTTCGTTTGCGATCCGTTGCCAGCGTACCGTCCGTTTCTGCTGTACGACCGCTTTCGGTATTGAACGCTCGCAAATCATCGGCGCGATTTCATTCACACCGATCTCGGTCGTTTTCTGTACGATTAGATCCATTTTGTCAAACTTGGGCAAGCCCTGAAATAGGGTGATATACGGTGGGGTGTGTGGGTGAAACTGATGCTGGAGGATTTTCGCCTGTAGTGGGGAGGTACGGGTATCATGAAGCGAGGCGATATAATGGTTGCCTTCCCCGTCAAAGATCTCAACGTGGTCACCAGCCCTCAAGCGGAGTACGTTGAGCAGGTGATGTCGCTCGGATTCGTTGATACGAATGGTATCTTCGGAGATTTGCGCGGGTGGAACATAGCAGCTGTGCATGGGTTGGTTCTGCCAGAAATTAGGGAGCCCTGAAGAATTGCCTTTTACATCGGTCCAAAATGTTCTTTAATTGCCTCCTCCCCAAAGTCGAAAACTTGCCTAGCAATCTCTAAGAGATCGGGGCCAAAACGAGAATTGGCAACGGCTTGTCTGGCTTCCTCTCCGCCGAAGCGATCCAACAACAAGAGAAAACATCCAATTAGAATAGCACTAGATACCACTCCAAAAGCGCCTCCGATGATGTGGTTGACCCACCCTAAGACGCCACGCTCTACAACCTTCTGAATGTGACTAAACACCATATCAATTACGATGCTCACAGCGGCGACAATAGCGATAATACTGATCCACTTAGCGAGCGTTTCTTGCTTTATGAAACGGAGGAGGAAAGGGGTCACGTCTTGCCAGACTTGGCTAGCGACGAATGCACCAGCAGACAGAGCAGCAATTCCCCAGACGCTCCGTGTAAAGCCTGCCCGCAGGCAGCTCAGACCACCGACACCAGCAATGATTACGATGGCAATATCAAGTTTTCCCATGACTAATCCTCCTAGATGGTCATGCAATGCCCCACGCTTGAAGCGACGATTTCTTTTTCTGTTTTCCCGAACACTACTTGAAATGCTGTATCGGTCGATTTTTCGTCGCCGAGGTTTTCGAGAACATCTCGGAGCACAGCAAAACCGAATTGCTGTATCAGGTATTTGGTGATTGCGTAGGACTGGAGGTATGCTAAACGGCGTTGCTTCTCCGGAAGGTTCCGAAACGGTTTTTGCAGGAGGTGGAGAGGTAAGAGATGTTTATCTCGACTTGCTTGTTGTAGGTGCGTCTTCTCGGAGTTCATTAACGGACGTGCAACAAATTGAGCAAGTCCTTCGTCGAGCCAGTTGGGACATCGCCCACCCGCCAGTAGATCAATAAGAAGATGTGCCCATTCGTGGCGAATGACTGCGTATAAAACGCCGAGACTGGAATCGCTATAAGGACGGTAAGTCAGCCGAATACTTCCATTGTCATAGCAAGCGACCGCCCACTGTGGGAGAGAAGCATCCGAAAACAGTGTGTGATTTCCAACTTCAACCGGAGATGCTGTGCTGTGCACCGACGTTGTGACTTGTGACGTATCTATTTGCTTGGCATCTTCAATAAGAACAGGAATCTTGTGTTGCGGGTGGCATTGGAAAATTTTGCCGACCTCATGATAAGTGTGTTCGATAATTTGCGATACGGTTAATAATAAATTCTGTGGGATTGTGCACCTGCCGGTTAGTGTGAAGAACTCGTGTTCGATTGCGGGGCTGCTTCGCTGAACTGGATCGGTTGACTGATGTTGGTCGGCGGCATTAAGGGCTAGATTTAGTTTATCGGTTAAGCTATCGTAAACACTTTTCTCCTCGAGAATACGTTTCTTCCGGCGAAGGGCGGTTGGATAGCCGGGACGTAGTCTTAGCGCAGTCTCCAGCGATTCGATCGCTTGATTCCAGCACCCCAATTTTTCATACGCCTTTGCCAAGTCTGCATACGCCTCCACACACATCGGATCGATTTCTAAGCCCGCCAGATAATATTCAATGGCTTGGGCATAACAGACTTGCCGATAAAGATTTGCAGCACGGTTAAAATGGGCGAAAGCAGCTTGTCTCTGACTCATGGGTAGAAGATGAAGTTTCTATACGCCTGTTGTCCTAGCCCGACGTTACGATCGGAATTCAAAACAGCTAGGGCTAATGAAGTATAATATGTAATGCGTAATACGTAAAAATCAACGGAACGAGGACTTCCATTCCCTACGAATAAACTTCATTGCGCCGGTTTGCTAGGGCTATGCTGATCCATCGGTTGTGAGTGTTGGGTTTCACTCTCGCTATTTGTAAGAAGATAGTGTTGACAAGCAATAACTCTACTGTCCTTGATAGTGAGGCGCTTTCAACCGTTCAACCCAACCTACGGTGCTATCCACTGAATTATCAGGGTATTGAACAGGAGGCATGTAGGATTTAACAGTCATTTAGGTTGAAATATTATACCTTAGACGATTCAAAATTCAAATAGAAAAAAACCGCATCCCTCTCTCCATGTTGTGGTGGAAAGAAAAATGCGGTATGTAATAATAGGCGGCATATTGTATATGCCCAAACCTATCTGTTTATTTTTATTGCACTGCATCACGAAATCACAGACAAACTCATTGGCTAAATGTGTTCAATGTGCATGACTTCACAGACAATTTCACTGAACCCAATGTGCATGCCTGGTTCAACGACGGTTGGCTCCTCTATACGAAAGCCATCAAGGTAAGTCCCGTTTTTGCTACCGAGATCGGTAAGATATACCTCGCCGTTTTTCAGATTAAACCGAGCATGTAGGCGAGAGAGGGTTCCTGTTGAATCAGCAAATTTGATTTGCGCTGCTGCGCTGCGTCCGACTGTCATTTCTTTGAAATGGACCCAGTGGACCTGTCCGACATCGGGTCCTTCTACGACTTCAAAGGAAACACCTAGGACACTAGCATCCCGCCGGAATGCAGCCACTTCAAGTACCTGTCCGCCAATCTGTACCCTAGAGGCGACATGAAGTGTTGTTGGTTCAGTAATTTTAGCGCCATCAACCGACGTGCCGCTGTCGCTGTCAAGATTTGTGATCAGCAGCTCATCGTCATCAACGGTGAGTAACGCATGACGTTGTGATACAGGGGTGTTGGCATCTAACTGGACAGCTACCTCCTCCCCACAGCCGATAATCATAGGTTGGAAAGAGATGTCATACTCACGTCCAACCTCATCGCCCTGCGCAACCTTCAATTTCAGGTGACACGCCTCTACTGGAGACGTTGCCGATTCTACCGCTTCACCTTCAAGGATGACCGTCTCATTAAGCGGATCTACCGCTTCAGGAATTGGTGGCGGTAGATCACCGGAAACATTTGGTAAGGCAAGTTCACTATCACTCCCGACCAGATCAGGGCTGTATGCTGGCGCCAAGCCAATTTCATCGCCTAGCAGCGCATCATCTTCCGGAGCGTCACGACCAATCAACTGCATCAAATTATTAGCGATGCGTCGTTTTGCTCCAGGAAGTGGGGTGACGTTTTCTCTTTCCTCAAAACGGTGATGTGCAAAATCAATGAGCTCTTTCAAAGGGTCCAACTCTGGATATTGCTCGCTCGCTTTTAACAACCGGGTTTGCTTGCGAGATAGCCGTTCTCCTCGGATTCTGCGTGTATGAATCTCTAGCATCTCCGCTTTTCTTACTTCATCTTTACTGAAATTTTGTGTTATTTTTTTCCAAAATTTCATTTTAGACCCCCTAATCATTAAACCCATTTTAAACCCTTTCTGGTAAGAATTTGGCGTAACTCTTCTGTGCAACGGAAGATCCAGATTTTCACAGTTCCTTCCTTACGCTGGAGTGTTTGCGAAATCTCGGCAATACTATACCCTTCCAGATGGCGCAGAATCCAAGCAACTCGGTGATTCGGCTTTTTCACCATCTGGAGTGCCCATTCAAGAATCTCTTGAGCTTCTCGGGATTCGACCTGTTTTTCAGGCGTTGGTCGCTGGTCTTGGTATTCAACAAGTGGCAATTCAGATTCATCCTCCATACTTAAAAGTGCCTCGCGAATTCTTTCTTTTTTGCGAATAGCATCAATTATTGTATTTTTTGCAACAACATTCAACCACGCTTGAAAACTACCTTGAACAGTATCCCACTTCCCGATCTTCTGCCACACTTTCATAAAGATATCTAAGGATATTTCCTCCGTATCCTGATGATTGCACAGCATTCGATATGTTTTACTATAAACCCAGTTGTAATGTTTATCAAACAACGATCGAAAGGCCTCTTCGTTTCCAGCCTTTGTCAACGTTGCCAGTTGTGTGTCTTCTTGATCCGATAGGTCATCGATCATTTTATCTGTCACGGCAGGCGCCTCCTTAGTCCCTATCGTTTCCAAGATCGTACTATCCTAAACGTCATCAGGAGAGAATCTGTTTCAGAAATTGTCGAGTTTAACTAAAAGTTCCAAAAGCTCCAAATCTTCGCAAGGTTCAACGGACGAACTTTGGTGCAATCTGAGATGTGATAGCGAAATTTCACGCCGCCATTAATAACGTGACCGCCGTCTTCAGAGCGTCCTGTTCTATCCTTAGTTTCACGAGTTCAGCCTCATGCTTCACATATAAAATCGTGTTCTCAAGGTTCATCGGACTCGCGATCTCTTGGATAATTTTGTGCAAGCGTTTGACATCCGTTTTCTTGAGGCTTGTTTCCTTTTCTACCTCGGCATACAGTTCGTCGACATTCTTGGGTGATGTCTGTCGTGGCGATGATTTTTTCTTCGCCGATGGTACGTTTTTCTGTGCAGCTCGGGTGGATCGCTTTCGCGTCGCAGCTTTTTTAATCTTTCCGGCTTCGATCGCGTTTATCCCACAATCTTTGCACAGCTTTGCGGTCACCGGCTCGATCGTCATCGTCACAACCAGATCTGTGATTGACCCGCAAGCTTCGCATTCGGTAAGCCCTTCGATATGTGTGAGGATTGCCCCCTGCAGCTTGAGCAGCTTTTCCTTGTCTGCTTTGTTAGTTCGTTTTTGCTCACAGATCTGGATAATCTCTTGCGCTGCCTTAGCAATCTGTTGTAAATCAGTCATGCGAAACCTCCTATTGATTTAATTATCGAATTGTTACATATATTGTAACAAATAGAAGCACTTCTGTCAAGCATTAAGACTGATTTAAGAGGTGATTTTCCTCGCTTTGTTTGCGAATCGTTTTACGTCTCACGGCTGTCTTTGTAGAGCTTGTATTCCAAGCTATCCGTGAGGGCTTCCCAGCTCGCCTGTATGATGTTTTCTGATACGCCAACCGTACCCCAGTGCTCCCGCCCATCACTCGCTTCAATCAGCACACGCACTTTCGCGCCGGTGCCGGCTTGGGTGTCCAAAACGCGTACCTTATAGTCGGTGAGATGGACATCCTGTAGCGAAGGGTAGAAACGCTCAAGCGCTTTGCGTAGAGCGCTGTCAAGGGCATTGACGGGACCATCGCCATCAGCGGCGGTGTGTTCGACCTCACCATCGGGTGCCATTACTTTAATCGTCGCTTCAGACCGTATGCCGTGGTCTTTGACTTTTTCAATAATCACACGAAATCCGAGTAGATCGAAAAATGGCTGATACCCGTCCAAGAGTGTACGGGTCAGCAGCTCAAACGACGCATCGGCAGCTTCATATTGATAGCCTGCATTTTCAGCTTCCTTCAACCGATCGAAAAGGGCGATCACTTCCGGTGAATTTTTGTCGTAATTTGGATAGTGTCTTTCGATCTTTTTCAGGATAGCGCTTTTACCCGCCTGATCTGAGAGTAAGATGCGTTGCTCATTGCCAACCATCTCCGGATTTATATGTTCAAAGGTGCGCGAATTTTTTCGCACAGCGTCAATGTGCATACCGCCTTTGTGGGCGAACGCGGAACTCCCGACGTACGGCTGACGCTCGTCGTGCGGCAGGTTCGCCAATTCACTGATGAGGCGTGATGTTTCCGTCAGTTGGCTGAGTCCTTCTTCGCTGATGCAGTCGATTCCCAATTTGAGTTTGAGAGTCGGGATGATAGAGGCGAGATTCGCATTGCCGCAGCGTTCACCGTAGCCGTTGAATGTTCCTTGCACATGCGCTGCCCCCGCTTGCACAGCAAGAACAGTGTTTGCAACCCCCACGCCGGCATCGTTATGGGTGTGGATGCCGACCGGCAGATCAATCTCTGCCATGACTGCCCGGACACCTTCCTGAATTTCTAGAGGCAATCGTCCCCCGTTCGTGTCGCATAGCACGACGCATCTGGCACCGCCCCGTGCTGCCGCTTTGAGGGTTTGCAAGGCGTAATCCGGCTGGTCGTCATAACCATCAAAGAAGTGTTCTGCGTCGTAGACGACCTCGCGTCCGTTCTCGACCAGAAAACGGACTGAGCTTTCGATGAGTTCGATGTTTTCCTGTGCTGTGACACGAAGTACGTCTGTCGCGTGGAGTTCCCAACTTTTTCCAAAAATCGTGACGGTGCGGGCACCTGTATCCAGTAACGCTAGCAGATTGGGGTCTTCACTAGGTTGATAGCGCGGATGGCGCGTGCTGCCGAAAGGCACGACTACCGCCTGCTGGAGTTCAAGCGACTTTGCACCTTTGAAAAACTCCATATCTTTTGGATTCGAGCCGGGATATCCGCCTTCGATGTAATGGATTCCCAGACGGTCAAGGGCTTTGATGATAAGTAGCTTGTCCTCAACGGAGAAAGCGACACCTTCCCCTTGGCTTCCGTCTCTGAGCGTTGTATCGTAAAGTTCAAGCATATTGCTTGTGTTTTCTCCTCGTCTGCAAATACTATGTATTATGTTCCCATCTGTAGCTGGTGTGATTTTGCCATTGCGTCTTCCGCTTCCTGAATCATCCCTTTGCGCTGGTAACACATCGATAAACTGGTGTAATTAAGTGGATCATTCGGGTCTATCTCGATTGCTTTTTTGATCGCCTCAATTGCCTCGTCATATCTGCTCATCCGTTCATATGCGTGCCCAAGTCCAATATGTCCATCCACATAATCGGGGTATTGTTCGAGGAGTGTATTGAACACAGTCACCGCCGCCTCAAGTTCGTTGTTCCCGAAATGTGTTAAAGCCTGATCGTAAAGTTCCTCTTTTGTTGCCATGTTTTTTCTCACTTTCGCTTATCCCGCCGAGTCAGGATCCCACTCCCATTCGATTCGTGCGAAGAAGCCACTTGATTGGTAGATAACCTAATCATTATACTTTTGACACGTGGGAATGTCAAGGAGGGAGCGGGGAATATAGAAATATGCAGATGCACATCGGATTGACCGTTTGACTCAAATCGGCAACTATGCTATAATTTTTTCTTGTATTGATCAATCTTTTGAGCGATTGAAATCACCATGACGAACTAGCTATTTTTTTCTAAGAGAGGTTAATAATGCCGAAGCGAGTCAACAAAGCAATTGAATTACTTGAGCAAGATCAGCCCGTCTACTATACAGGCAGCCACACAGGTGCCAATCTCACCTACGAGGCTGGTAAGGAGATGGCAAAAACGTGGGCAGACTACATCAACATCGGTATGGAGCATGGTCCCCTCGATTTTGTAGGTTTGGCGAATTTTATGCGCGGGCTTGTGGACGGTGGACCGACCAACAGCGGTCATCTGACGCCGGCGGTCGTTGTAGAGTTGCCGATGGACGGTTCAAGTCCTGATGTTATGCGAGCGAATGCGTGGCAGCTCAGGCAGCTATTGGCGATAGGTGTACACGGTCTTCTGCTGTGTCATGCGGAGTCCCCAGAAGCGGTGAAGGCATTTGTCGAATGTTGCCGCTATCCGTTCCAGACGATTGGCGTCGGCACCCAACTGGATGTCGGACGCAGGGGTTCAGCAGGACAAGGATCTGCAGCACCCATTTGGGGCATTTCTGTCGACGATTACCTAGGAAAAGCTGACCCTTGGCCCCTAAATCCTGAAGGTGAACTCATGCTTGGGCTGAAAATCGAGAACGTGCGAGCAATCGCTAATACCGAAATGACGCTTCGGGTGCCCGGGATCGCCTTTGCTGAATGGGGACCTGGGGACCTCGGTATGTCGTTTGGTTACAAGAACACCCCAAGTCCGCGTCCGCCTGAAATGACTGAAGCGAGAAACCGGGTATATACCGCATGTAAGGAGACGGGTGTCGCGTTCTTGGAAGGTGGCAGTATAGAGACGCTCCCGGAAAGAATTGATGGGGGTGTGAGGGTTATGGGCGGCAGCCCTGAGATAGCGGAAGCTGGCAGGTCTTATAGCGGCAGGACCATGCCTGTCTAAGTCAAAGATGTGGATTGTCGGACAGGGCGCGTGGGTATACCGCGCCTTATCGTGAAACGTGATGCGTGAAACGTGAAGTCACTGCATTTCAGGTTTTACGTTTTACGCTGCATGTTTCTTGACAGCAGATGTCAAAGCTGCCATAGATTGCTTGGCAACTTACGGTTACTGCCTGCTTGAGGACCGCATCCCTGAAGACACGGCACAACGCATGGCGGAACGATTCCTCGAACTGCACACCGACTCACAGTGCCAAATCTATAATACGGGCGATCAGTATTATCAAACCTTATTCGGTATGATGAATCTGGATGATCGTGTTTGGATGTGTGCTAGCCATCCGGACACGGTGGCGGTTGCGCGACATTTTTTGGGGCAGAATTGCCGGGTGGTCGAAGCGTGCTCCAAGCCGACGTGGCCCGGTGCGCCGGGGCAGCATCTACATGTGGACTCTGCGCGTGAATTCCATGAAGTGCCAGACGTGCCATGGATTATCAACAGTATTTGGATGCTGACAGATTTCACGGTGGAGAACGGTGCAACGGGTGTGGTGCCGATGAGTCATCGTTCACGTCGGAAGACTCCGCCATCGGACATCACTACAGACAGCCCATTGATTAAGCCAATTACCGGTAAAGCAGGCTCGGTTATTATGTGGCATGGCGGCACCTATCACCAAGCTCGCGCAAATACCAGCGATCAGATCCGTGTCGGATTGAATATCGCCTACTACCCACCGTGGTTCAACAACTGGATCGAAGGCGGTCATCAACCGATTTGGCCCGAAACGTATGAGCGGATGCCGCCGGAGATGCAGCAACTATGCCCCGGTCTTTTGGGACACAACCGTGCGGATCGATATGAAACTCTCTAGCCATGTTAGTTCATCGGTTGTGATTGTTGGGCTTCACTCCCGCTATCTGTAAGAATACGGTATTGAAAGAAAGAAACTTTACTATCCTTGATAGCGAGGTGCTTTCAACCGTTCAACCCAACCTACGTACTGCCACTCATCAACCACTCCAAGTTAAACCGCGCCACACTAATCTTCTCCCTGTCGCGCACCACCCCGTTGGTATACAGACAAAGGATTGTCCCCTCCGCCATCACCGCGAGGTCGGAATAGCGGGATAGTCCTCGTTCAACCCTACGCGAAAAGTCCCAACTCCTGCCTTCGTCGCGACTGATACGAACCGTTATATCTTTCGTCGGTGATGGACTGGAAAACAGGAGGAGATCTTCACTTCCTCCCTCGCCTCCACGGTATCGGATTAGCCCTGCATGGAGATTGGCGTCCGGTACTTCCTCGTGCTGACCCTGTTCACAGAAGGTCTCACCATAATCGGTGCTGCGTGCGAAGTGTCGCTTGCCGGTGGCAAGGGTGTTCTTGCGATAACTGACGTAGATGCCGCCCTCGCTCACGGTTTCTACAAGACTGACCTCGTCCGAGCCTTCGGGCAGGACAGCACCCACCTTCCAACTCTGTCCGTGGTCGTCGCTGTACAATAATCCACCACGAACCCCCGGCACCTGCCCTGATTCGCCCTCTTTGTAAAGAAACGCTGGCATGACCAATCGTCCCTTGCAGGGACCAGCAGCGAGTTGGACGCCGTGGACGCAGTTGTTGGGCCAACCCACCCAACCTTCAGCGTTCGGTTCCGGGCTTACATAGAAGGGATCAGACCAACTCCGCCCCTGATCGGTGCTCTTGAGCAGGTAGAAACCGCCTCCCTGCTTGGCGTGTTCGCTGAAGTAACCGAGGTCGTCCAAGATATCAGCGGGCATTTTCCAGAAAGCGACAATCCTCGAAGATGGGACCGAGATAGGTGAAAGCCCCTTTCTCCTCGAAGATGACCTCCTGTCGCTGCCAAGTGGCACCGCCATCCGCGCTACGTGACATCAAGATGTCAACTTGGTTGCCTCCGTCCCCCATCGAACCGTGTCGTTTTTGACACACGGCGATAGCTGTCCCTTGTGTTGTGACAATCAACCCCGGCAGATGGACACCGAACCCGTCGTAGTCGTGATACTTCAAGGCTGAAAGATCCACTTCGATCGGCATGTCGGCGAGGGCTTCCCTCTCCTCTCTAGTTAGCCCTGTCAGATGGATGAGGACAGATTTTGGCTCGCGTGTGCTATAGTAGATTTGGGCGTTAGCGCGCTCTGCTCGCTCCCAGTGGTGGGCTGGGGCTTGGGTCAACGCCTCGCCCTGTCCGGGCAGGAACACGTCGATTTTCTCAAAGAATGCTTGGCTCATGTTTTCTCAACTTTCCTCGTCGATACGTTAGGCAACCCCAGTCTTAAAGAACCAAAATAGGTAGGCAAGTACAAAGATCATCCAAATCCACGCAACCGTTTTCATCACGCGGCTTAACCGACCTTTTTTCGTGACATGCCACCCAATGTGATTGAATAGTACCCCCAACATAACCATAAAACTGAGGTTAACGGGAGAATCAATTTGCCAACCAAAAAGCAGTAGGACCCTCAAGTGAAAGACAAGTACGCAAAGAATAAGCAGTAGGAAACCGTATTTGAAGCTGAACGCTGTCGAAATTATGCCTCGTCTCCTTTTTGACTCCTTTTCCTTTTCAATTTGGATGCTCTCTCTAAGTGCCCGCTGCCGTTCCTGTTCGTCTTCAATTTTGGCTTGTAGTTGCTGTTTTTCAGCGTCGGTGAATACCCTCATGGGGAACCACCTCCCAACGTTAATTGGTGAAGAAATCGAAGATGTTACTCAGGCGTGAGGTGTCTGCTCTGTAGACCTCGGTGTATTGGCATTGCATACATGAAACGGTAGTGAACTTTTTGTTTTGGACATCGAACAACTTGGCAAGTGTGCCACCCGTTGCTTGGAAAATATCGGTCTCGAACTCATCATTGTCGCATTTGGGACATTTCCATTTTTCGTGTCGCATGCTTTCTTTTTCCTTTTATTACGCTCTGTTGACCTTTGGGTGTCGAGAATATGAATCTCGACCTACAAGCTATCTGCCAGTATTGGACGGGAGGGTCGGGCAAGATGCCTGATCTACGCACGTGGTGTGTTTTCATACACATATCGCACCGCTGGGGCTTTTTGTTGTGACGATCCGCTCTTGCTATATACATTGCGCTCCTCCCCGATAAATCGGGATTCAAAACTGGAGCACGGGAGATTCGGCGCATTGCTTTCTATAGACATATCGCTCCTCTGGAGCGAAGAAAACTTTATCTACTTTCCATACACCCCTCGCCGCGTTGGGATTTTAGGTGGTAGCTCGGATTCCAATATGATAGCGGTGAAAAGGCGTTAGGGCGAAAACCAAGTCCATAAATGACAACGCTCGCCGCGGGACACGTGGAGAGGGTAAACGCCCGTGGAGCGACGGTAAGACTCTGGCTTTCAGAGCACGTCTCGCCGAAGCGGGAATACAGCGTCCCTGACGGGAGTTAGTCTGTTGAAAGAATCCCAAGTATTTATGCTTGGGAGTGGTCAATAAACGCAGCTACAATTGTATCGAGCGTTATACGGGGCCCGCTAACAAGAACAACACCGTTAGCTACTTCTAGTGGGGCTGGTTCTGATTCAATTAAAAGTGGCATATATAAATTCACGCATCATGTTTCACTTCGCCAGAAATTCATAGTACTGATCGACCAACCTCCGGTACTCAGGCGGCACATCTTCTTTAAGCACCTGTGCGAGTTGCTTCTTTTCCTGAATTGTGGTGAGGCGTTCTTCGATCGCACGCTCAAGTTTCCTAAGTTCACGCAAAGAGAAATCGTAGACAGGAAACGGTGCCCTCCGGGTTCCGGGACGATTGTCCATAGCGCGGATCGCGTCAAGCCAGAGTTCTCTGAGTTCGCGGTCCGACTCCGCGCCTCCCACCTGTGCCCCTTCATCCCCCTGAGCGTCTCCTTGTCCCTGGGCTTCCATTGCTTCTTGGGCACGTTGCTGTATCTGTGCTTGTTGTTCGGACAACTGTTGCTGCCGTGCCTCCTGTTCAGACGATAGCGGTGTCTCCTGATTGTCCATCGCCTCAAGCTCACGTTGGATGTCCTGCATCTGAGTTTCCCAACTTTCGATCTGATCCAATGCCGTGTCGAGCTGCTCCTCCTCTGTTTCCGCTAGATTTGCCCTCGCTTGCTGTAGGTCATCTCGTGCCTCCAAGAGGGTGTCGAGTACCTCCCGTTGCTCCCGCTCGGAATATTGGAAGTTTCGCCACTGCAATGCCCGTTGTGCGTCCTCCATATTTTCGGACGCTTGTTCCTCAATAATGCGACGGTTTGCGTCCGCAACATTTCGCGCCGCTTGGGGTTCGTTTTCGTTAAGTGTCTCCCGCAGATTCGAGAGATTGCGTTGCAGCTGCTCAAGGTCTCGGCGGAGGGTTCGCTGTTGATTTGCCAACTCAGAAGCATGCCGCGCATCTTCAACGCTAATGCCATCCTGTCGAGTTTCTTCCTCAAGCGTTTCTGTTTGTTCTCGTATCTCCGATTGTTCAGCCGTAAGTTGGTCGAGTGACTCGGTCACATCATCAAGGGCCTGATCGGTATACTGTGCGGCGACCTTCTCAAGTTCCTCGATCGCCTGCTGCAGGTTTTCTTCGGCTTTTTGCCCCTTCGCAGCTCCCATCTGTGGCTGTCCAGCCCCCATGGTCTCTGAAGCTGCCTGCATATTTTCAGATGCCTGCCCTAGTGCTTCACCTGCTTGAACCATACGCTGTCCTGTATTGTTTCCGGCACCCTGTCCAACTGACTGCCCCATCTGTTGGGCTTGCTCTGCCATCTGTTGGGCTTGTCCTGCCAACTGTCCCTCTTGCTGGCTATTTCGCTGCATCTCTCGCTGCGAAGGCTGACCCTCCCGTGCTAACTGCTGGCTTTGTTCTGTGAGTTGTTCCTGTTGGGAGAGCATATCTCTCGCTTGATCCAATAGCTCTTGCGTTTGTTCGCGCATCTGCTCATCCAACTCATTTTGATCTTGCTCAATTGCGTCTTGGAGATCCTCCATGTCCATCTCTATATTATCGGCAGCTGCTTGGCTGCCATTCGACCGCATCTGTGTCAAGACCTTATCTAACTCCATCATGGCTTTGGTGAGGAGTTCGAGGGCGTCCTGTTCATGTGGGAGTGCCTCTTTCGGTTTTATGGCAAAGAGTTTATCACTCGCTTCACCCATCTTGCCGATGGCTCCCTCCAGATTCATCAGCATTTCGGGATCTACATTTGCATCGCGCATCGACATACTCAACTCATCGGTAACCCGCTGCGTTTTGTCTTTGAGTTGGTCCTGCTCTTTGCCTATCTGTTTGACAGCAGATTGATAATCTTCCATCATGGGGGACGGACGCGAGTGGATGTGCTTCCATGTTTTTTTAATAATTGTCCGTTGATCTGCGATTAAATTGGGGAACGGTTGGCCTTCTGGACTTTGCTGCCCCTCTGCATCCATCTGCATATACCGTTCATTGAACGGGCGCACCTCGATAAAATAGAGTTCAGAGGTGCTTGTCCCCGGACCGGTCCGCGTATTGTTATCGGTGGCTTGGGCATAATAGGAGATAAGTTCCCCCGGTTCCACATCGAGTTCTTCGAGATAGAAAACATAAGCACCGGAGATTATTTTTTCCGCTTTAACCTCGACAGTTTCCACCGGCAATTCTTGCGCTTCACCGGATCCGATGCTGTACATCAACATCATGTTTTCAACGCCGTAGTCATCCGTCGCCTCTGAAAGGACTCTGACCTCCTCTAGTTTTGTAGCTTTGACATCCCTGCCCGGCTCTTTAATGACAATCTCAGGCGGTTCATCGGGGATCGCCGTGATGGTGTATTCAATTGGGATTTGGTTATTGAAGCCATCAACACAAAGCAGTTTAACGGTATACTTTCCGTCATTCAGCACATCAAGGGTCGTAGTGAGTGTACGGCCATCGAAGATTAGCATGGGGGTTGGCTCTTGCGCCTCCACTGTGAGCGTTGCTGATTGGATGGCTTTGTTAGTCGTGATACGGACCTCTGCTTGAGATCCGGCGACAGCGCGGATGTTTCCCTCTCCCTGCTGTATAATCGGCTTCAACTTTGTGTATTCGGGGTAGGTGTAGGCAATCTCAATAGCAGTAAGTTTGGGAGTATCAAACACTTCAACGGTATAACGTTCCGATTCTACTCCATTCGCTGTCACATAGTATTCCATATTTTCGTTGATGTTGAAGAGTTCGTAGCCAAACCTGCGTTTCTCACCTTCAATTCGCATCATATCAATTTCCTGATGCTGCAATTCCGCGTCAACCCCTGGGGCTCCCTTTGTATAAATCAGCCGTGCTTTATCGGCAGCTTTGCCTGTTACTTCGAGGTTGATTGCAAGGCTTCGACCCCGTAGAGTGCGTGCGTTCCCCGGTTCGACGGTCAGCTTTGTCGTGAACACCGGCTCAGTTTTTTCCCAAGGGCTCAGTAGGCGATTCAGAGAAGTGTTAAGTTCGGTAGGAAAAATCAAGGCTATGAACGCGCATCCGGCGAGTGCGGCAACCGCAATACCGACTTGCTTGCGTTTTTTGCTTTTATCAACTGTTGCTTTGAAATCAATTTCCTCAGTACGCTCTACGGCATCCGTAACCAATCGCTGCAACAGATGTGATTTAATTGGATCGTCGGTTTCCACCTCGCCGAATTGGAGGGCGCTAACGAGGCGATCCTCAAGGTCTTGGTGCTTCCGCTCGACGTTGAGTGCGACATCGTGCGGCGTCAGTTTTGCTCGAAGCGGTTGAATAAGGTATCTATAGAGCAGGTAGCCTACAGTGCCAATGATACCGATCAGCAGCACAAGGCGAATGCTGCCCGGTAACGGCATCAGCAGATCTACAATCGCTGCACCGGCGAGAATCGCAATCAATCCAATGAGGGCAATTGCACAGCCGGTCCAAAATAGGGTCCGTTTCCAGACACGGTGGGCTGCCAAAACTCTTGCTTGTAGCTCTGTGTAACCTTCCCTTGCTGCCATTGTTTACCTCCAGTTTATTTTTTATTTTGTAGTGCTACCGCAGCTGATAGATATATCCCTCGTCAACGTGGTGGTCGCTGCCTCCGACATGATAAGCATGTTGCGGAAACTCTTTATTCGCAAGACTATTTCCGTTTCGCAATGCGGTAATCAACCCATGATTGGTTTCGGATACCTTGATATCGGATAGATTCAGACGAGGCTGGGTGTCTGGAATCTGGGAAAGGATGCGCCGTATTTTCGTATAACTTTTCAGCGGTCCCTCTTTTTCTACTTCGGGCAGGGCAAAAACAAGACGCCAAGAATTTGATTCCAACCGGTAGATCCACAAAGCCGCCTGAACGTCAAAATTTGCTTTATTCAGATGACGCAAGACGTTAGCGCCTGCATCAATCATTTCCTTTGTAAGTGGTTCTTTTGCTATGATTTTCTCTATTACCACCACCTCTTCAGCCATGATAGAACTCCATTTTTTCTTGCTGCGCACGCCTTATAAAGATCTCGCACTTTTGATACTGACATTTTATCCATTAGACGAGGTTCTTTGCCAGAAGGTTATCCACAATTCCGTCTATTGATGAAAACTGAGAGATGCCCAGCCATTCAATCCGTGGATCGTTGCAAAACCATGTCAACTGTCGTTTGGCGAATCGGCGGGTGTTCTGTTTTAAGAGTGCAATTGCTTCATCAAGTGTGCATTTTCCGTCCAGATGGTCTATGAGTTCCTTGTATCCGAAACTCTGCATTGCGACGCAGTTCCGTGGATAGCCCTGATCTAATAACCTTTTGACCTCTTCAATAAGACCAGCCGCTACCATCTGATCGGCACGATCTTCAATCCGTCGATAAAGCGTCTCACGCGGCATGTTAAGCCCAAACGCCCGGAATGGGTAGCGGGGTTTATTCCTCTTCCACTGCTGCTGCAGAGCAGAAATGGGTTTCCCTGTCAGTTCGTAAACCTCTAAAGCACGAACGACTTTGACGCGGTTATTTGGGTGCACCCGATTTGCGGTCTCTGGATCGCATTGACGCAGCCGTTCATGCAGAGCGACGTTGCCATGTTCGTCCGCTTCCCGTTGGAGTTTTACTCGAATCTCCACATCCGCACCGGGACCGTCGAAAAGCCCATCAATGAGACCCCGAAAATACAGTCCCGCCCCGCCGACAGCCATCCCCTGTTTGCCACGTTCGTGAATCTCTTTAATCGTGCTATCTGCCAATCGCTGGTATTCTGCGACAGAGAAGGGTTGATCCACATCCACACAATCAATGAGGTGGTGGGGCACTGCTTGCCGTTGATCTGGCGTTGGCTTTGCCGTGCCGATGTCCATCTCCCGGTAGATCTGCCGCGAATCGAGTGACATAATCTCGGCGTCGAGGTGCTGCGCAAGTTGAATCGCTATTTCGGTTTTACCGACAGCGGTGGGACCAACGATGCAAATCAGTGGAGATTTCATAGCGTGAAGCGTGAAACGTAAAACGTGAGAACCATTTGGTTCATTACTGAACTAGTAAACTTAATGGGTTCATTGAGTCATTGCACCATGAGAAACAACTAATCAATCGTCATCGCGCATCGGAATCCGAAGTCGCTGAACTGCTTTTCTGGGCTGAGACTGCTCCGCGCTGCACAGCGAGCAAAGCGGACCCTATGACGCCATGAACCGCCGCGTGCCACACGACGATCGCTGTGTCTTGGGCCCGTCGGATTGCGATCCGGTGAGATTGCGTAGTAAGCTGGATCGTAATTATCAGCACACCATTCGTGGACGCCTTCTGACATATTGTAAAGCCCATAACCATTAGGACCGTCAGTCCCAACTGGGAAATGCGGCGCATTTCGTCCGCCCACATGGTCCTCATGCAGCTCATCGCCCCACGGATACTCCCTACCTTCCAATCCACCTCGCGCTGCTTTTTCACGCTCCGCTTCCGTTGGGAGACGATAGGGTTTGCCAATCAAATCCTCTAACCATTCGCAATAGATGCCAGCATCATACCAACTGGGTCCAACAACCGGCTGGTCTGGGCCCTGAAACTTGGACTCACCCCAAAACCGTGGCGGTGGATGGCCTGTCATCTCCATAAAGGACTTATACTCCCGATTGGTCACAGGGTATCGGGCGATGCCGAAAGCATCCACCCATACACGATGAATAGGTTGTTCGTTCGCCGCACCGTTGTCGCTTCCCATAAGGAAATCTCCTTCGGGGATGGTGACTATATCGGGTTCAATGAGTTCCGGTGTTCGCATGAGGGGGGAGTGTCCTCCTAGGACTATTTAGTCTTCGGCTTTGTAACCATTTTGTTTGAAAAGCCGCAACCGGAAGATTGATTCCAACGTTTCAAGTCCATAGGGACTGAGAAACGCCGATTCCGTTTCTTGGACTCCGATAAAAGGTGCGCCATTATAGCACTATAACTTTTTAGATGTCAACTTCAACCTTAAGGTAACAAAAAATGGCATGGATCCGAACCGTTCCCGAATCAGAGGCGACAGGTATCGTCAAAGAAGAGTATGAGGCAGCCATCAAGCGTGCCGGACGAGTTTACAATATCGTCAAGTTGCTCAGCATCAAGCCGGAAAGCCTCAAAGTGTTCATCAATCAGTATGAGATTATCATGTTTGGTCCCTCCAAATTGAGTCGGACGCAACGGGAGATGATAGCGACAGTGGTTTCACAGATTAACGCTTGTCGATACTGAGTCCAGGTACATGGTGAAGACCTGCGGGAACAGGTCAATGCAGATCAACTGGCTAGTCAGATCAAAACAGATTTCCGCTCTGCGGATTTGGACGCACCTACGAGAGCAATCCTAGAATTTACGGAGAAGGTTACCCTTGCCGCTTACACAGTTCAACCATCAGACCTGGATCTACTCAGATCGCACGGCTTGGATGATGAAACAATCTTTGATGTCGTTGAGGTTGTCGCGTTCTTCAATTCTATCAACCGGATTGCCGATGCACTGGGGATTGAGTTAGAAAACTTTCTTGATACGGTAAATTTGCCATCAGTACCTGCAGCTGGAGACGATTGAAAATTGAGATGTCAACCAAGCCAAACCTTGAGGGTTACTTTTCTGCTGTCATCGAAGAAGGGTTATATCCAAATAGAGGAAATCTTCAATTCCACCTGAGAACTTTGTTCAAGGACATCGCTCTCGAAAACAGACGGGTGCTTGATATCGGAGGCGGGAGCGGCTTACACAGTTTCTATGCGGCTTGTATGGGTGCTAAAGAGGTTGTATGTCTCGAACCGGAAACGGAGGGAAGTCGCTCTGGGATGGGGGCAAAGTTTAGGAAGTTAAATGGGATGCTCGGATACGATCAGGTAAAATTTGAACCGGTTACTTTTCAAGCCTTTGAGCCTAAGGGAAAACAGTTCGATATTATCTTGCTCCACAACTCAATAAACCACCTAGATGAGACTGCTTGCATTAACCTGCTCAACGATGAAGCGTTCAAAGCGACTTACCTGAATATGTGTTCAAAACTTAGTTCATTTGCAGGTCGTGGGGCAAAGTTAATCGTTTGTGACTGCTCAAGATACAATTTCTTCGCCTTACTCAGAATTGGGAATCCTTTTGCTCCCACGATAGAGTGGCATAAGCATCAAGCACCAGAAGTTTGGGTGGATCTTTTAAGTCAGGTCGGATTCGTTAATCCGAGAATCAGATGGACCTCTTTTAATACACTGCGCTCGCCGGGGAAAGTCCTATTGGGCAATAAGCTGCTATCCTATTTTCTCAGAAGTAACTTCCGCTTCACAATGGAAAAGCCCTAAACTCGGCGGGTTGTGATAACCTTTGGTGCTCATTTGGTTCTTCAGTTCATTTTCTTTTTTTACGTTTCACGCATCACGTTTTACGTCATCAACAGTTGCAAACCAGCACCATTGATTGATAGGGTGCACAACGAACTCAAGGGGAATTCTGTCGCCATCTTGGGTTGGATATTGGGCTTCGCGCTTCCTTAATCACCGCATCCAGCGTCACCATCGGCTCGTTCCCTTCTTGTTGCAGGAATGCTGGGATGCCTGCCGGCACACAGAAATGTTCGTGGGGTCCCACCTTCTTCTTGACGCCAGCCATCTGCACAACCCCTTGTCCGCGGACAACGGAGACAATGCAGAAGCGATCAGTTCGCAGGTTCAACCCATATCCATTGACGCGCGCCACGGACAACTCCAACCCCCCAATCCCACCTCCATCAGTAGCTGAAGCCGGGATGATTGGGTAACGCACAGGGGAGAACCTCCCCGCAGCCTTCTCGATTTCGCGTTCGAGATAGATCGTCTGATTCATTTGACGGCTGTAAACGGGTATCTTTTCAAGTTTGTCTAGATCAATCGGTTGCGCCTCCACGTCCAGAAACACGCCCCACCCGCCGCGTGTCAATGATCCGAAGATAAACGGGACATGATGCTGCATCGTGCTATCGTTGACATACCCGTGTCGCACTTGCGGGGGGATAGGCATCGCGTAACCTTCGTCCACTTCCGCATAGAATTCGCCGAGAACCGTATTACCATGCAACGGTCCGTAGCCCAGATGGATCTCAACACCGTCTTGATGAAGATGAAATGGTACATCCGACCGGGGTCCGTCAAGATATGCCAGATTCCACGAGTGATAATCCCCATAAACGAGCGGTACAATCGTGATACCGAGATTTGGCACGATGAAACTCGCTTGCTCCGGGGCATGCGTATCCAGCGTTGTATGAACGCCGTTGCCGTTGGCGATCTCTTCCATCAGCTCGGTGAACCGATCTCGAACCTTCCGCATTGACTCCAGCTTGCACGTCTCGACTCCTTCGGTCAATGAGTCAATAACCCTTGGGATGTTCGTAGCATAACGGTAGAACGTAGAGATCAAGGCACGAAAGTCGGGTTCCACGGCATCCATCGTTTGATTTGCTAGGTCTACCAAAAGTTCTACTGCCCGCTTGCGATGCGCCTCGGTGAGTGGATCACACATCTCAATTTCATCAATTGCCAATCGTGTGGCGTGAAAGGCACCAATTGTATGACCTCGGAACGCGTAGCTGTACAACCGTGCTAGCGCAACATCTTCGGGCGTAATTTCGGCGGGTGTGCGCCCTTTCTCGTGGCTCTCACGCGCTAAGTCAACAAGCCGTGCATAGTTAGGATGGACCTGCATGGTCATTCTTTTCCGTCTCCCTGCCCGTAGGGGCAACCCTTGTGGTTGCCCTTATCCCTTTGGGCAGGCACAAGACCTGCCCACTGATCGCTGCTTTGCCTAACCCGCCGTAAATCCACCGTCAATTGGTAGCGCAATCCCTGTTACGAAAGCAGATTCGTCCGACGCCAAAAACAGTGCACCGTAGGCAATCTCCTGCGGTGTGGCGAGGCGTTTCATCGGGTGTTGCTCGGCGAGTGCCTGATATTCCGCCTTGGTTTTCAGGACACCTGCTAGGAGCGGGGTTTCGGTGAAACCTGGACACAGGCAGTTGACACGGACGTTGTCGGTGGCATAGTCGAGTGCCATACCACGCGTCAGGTTGGCGACCCCGCCTTTGGTAGCGACGTAAGCCGCGCGGGTCGGCGCGCCGACGAGACCGTAGATCGATGCCATGTTGATAATCGAACCGCCACCATTCTTAATCATTTCGGGGATAGCGTACTTTGAGCCGAGAAAAACCCCTTTTAGGTTGATGTCAACGCAGCGGTCCCAATCTTCCTCCGGCAACTCCACGACGGGCAAACGCATCGCAATGCCTGCGTTGTTGAAAAGTACATCCAACTTGCCGTAAGCGCTAATCGTCGACTTCACCATTGCCTGTACATCTGCCGCCTCTGTTACATCGGTCCGGATGAACGTCGCCTTGCCGCCGTCAGAGTTAATCTGGTCAACCACTTCGTTTCCCCCGGCGTCGTCCAAATCCGCTACGACAACCGTAGCACCTTCCTTGGCAAATAGGAATGCCGTTGCCTGTCCGATGCCGGAGGCAGCACCGGTAATGATTGCAACTTTACCTTCCAGTCTCATAGTACGTCATTCTCCCCTACTGTTTTTCCTGCCATGCCGCTGGATTCGCCGATTTCTCCTCAATCTGATTACGGAGCAGCCCAATCCCCTCAACCTCTAGCTCAATGACATCGCCGGGCTGAATCCAACGATCCAACTCCCAACCGCAGCCTTTGCCAACTGTGCCAGATCCAAGAAAATCGCCCACACAAAGGGTTTCGGACTGCGAAACAAAGGAGATCATCTCTGCAAAAGTGTAATACATATCCGACGTATTTCCGTCCGCCCAAACTTCGCCGTTGACCCGTGCAATCATCCGCAAGTTATACGGATCGTCGATTTCGTCAGGTGTTGCGAGGCAGGGTCCCATAATATTGCTGTTGTCGAAATCCTTCCCTTTGGCAGGACCAAGGGCCAACGTCATGTGGCGAAATTGGATGTCGCGTGCGCTGATGTCGTTATAGATTGTGTAGCCGCCGATATAGTTTGGCGCATCTTCAACCGATATATTTTTCCCCTCTTTGCCGATATAAACGCCCCATTCCAACTCAAAGTCAAGTTTGTCGGTGTAGTTGGGCCACGTCACGGGTGCCTCATGTCCAGCGATGGAAGCGGGACTCGTGCTACCACGATAATAGTTCGGCAGCTTGAACCATTCGGGGGAGATTTCCTTGCCGGTGATCAATGCAGCGGCATCCATGTGCGTCTTGAACACGCCGAAATCCCGCAGGCTAGCAGGACGTGGGAATGGTGCAAGCAGCTCCACCTGATCTGCCGAGTAAACAATCTGTTCGCCTCGGATGCCGGTGGAATTGGTGCCATCAAGGCGTTCAAGGCTCACCTGCGCCGCCTTTCTCGATCTTTCTCCCCGTTCAAAGTATTGGATCATGTCCGACGGCAGAATCGCCTCCGCACTCTGATAGGCAGCGGATTGCCCCTGTGTCTCTGATAGATGGAGCGCATAGGCAGAATTGAGATCGACGATTTGGTCGTCGTCAATCATCGCGCCGAGTCGAGGCTGTTTCCCAAGTTGTGTTGTGAGTTCAAAGGTAACCAGTTTCATTGATATTCCTCGGTTTTTTCTTTTTGTTGTTTCAAGTTCTATTTTTCACAATCATCCCTGCTACGGCAACAGTTTTTCCTCCAAATAGAATAGCACATCATCAAGGGGCTGCCAATAAAAAAGGAGAAGCGAAACATCCGCCTCCCCTTTTTGAGCTTTCAGTCCGCAGCTTCTAACGCACATACTCCTCTCCACGATGCTCCATTAACCACTGTTTCAACGGCACATCTTCATCGGTTGGCTGCCACCAGCCCTTGATATCTACCCCGTCCCCAAGTAGCTGCCGACGAATCGGATCGCATTTAGCGAGGAGTTCGGGCGGCATCACATTATAGTCAAGTCCGCGCAGCCAGCGATAACTGTAGCCGATGAACAACACCTTCCGTGTTACGTCCGAAAAATTCCAACCGCGAGAGTGCCATAACCGGCGGTCAAACAACACTGCTGTCCCCGGTTCAATCTGCAACTCAATTGCACCGTCCGGATCG